>JAAYWU010000074.1 GCA_012516295.1 Clostridiales bacterium
AAAAAATTTGTTGATTTATTTGCTTTTTATGAAAAAGTGCACAGAATATGGGAAAGACCTCATTCGCAAACTTGCATTATTGGCAATAAAAAAGGAGCAGCCTAAGCTGCTCCTTTGCTGTTTTTCTTTTGGGATGTCCGGTCGTTATTTTGCACCCTCATCCACATCCAATTGAAGGATATAGGTGTAGCGGTCGGCATTAATAATATTCTTGCCGTAATAGACGGGGTTCCCCTCGGCGTCCGCACAGGTGTCCCACATATATAGGAGGGCTTCGTTTTCCTTTACACCCAGTTCCTTCGCCTCTTCCTTTGTGGCATAACAGATGCCTATTTTTTTGGTGCCCGTTTTCAGAATCACATTGTGCGCCGCAAGCGTGCTGAAAAGCGGCTGGTTTAAATCCTCCGAAAGCAGGAAGGCATACTTTCGCGGAAAATGGTTTTCCTCCAGAATTACGGGCACGTCGTTGCAGTAACGCAGCCGGCGAATCCGTATGATTTTTTCGCCCTTCTGTATGTGAAGATATTTCACATCGCTTGGCATCGCAGTCACAATATCCGCGGACAGGAATTTTGTCCCCGGCTTTTCGCCGTTCTGAATACAGTTCTGGGAAAAACTCATAAGCGTATTCAGGTTCCTGACCAGCTTCTTGCCGGTCACGAACGTGCCCACTCCTTGCTTTCGGGTAAGCAGATCTTCGTCTGTAAGAATTTCCAGCGCCTTCCTCACGGTAATCCTGCTGACGTTATACCGATCGCTCAGCTCTTTTTCCGTAGGGATCCTCTCATCCTCCTTCAGTATGCCTTCTTCAATCTGCTTTCTCAACTCATCTGCCAACTGCAGATAAAGCGGTGTTCCCTTTTCTCTTATAAGTTCCTCCATACTCACTCCTGTATCGTTTCGGGAATCAGTAATCCAGCCTCCGGTAATATCTTCTGATTTCGAGCGGATGCCTTCTGCAGTATTCCAGATGCACGTTTATCCTCTGGAATGCGGAGCGCATCACGATCGGAGCCAGAATCCACCGGAACTCGTCGCTGATTCCGTTTAGTTTAAATTTTTTCGTGTCGAATACAATTACCTTCGCGCTGATTTTATTCACGAATTTTTCGACACGATCCATTTCCGGACGGGTTTTATCCTCGCCCTTAATCAGAATAACCGGAGTATCCCTTTCAATCACTTCCAGCGTACCGTGGAAGAAATTCGCCGCCGACACCGGCCTTGTGCGCATCCACTGCATTTCTTCCATAATACACATTCCGTGGCAGGTTGCCCAGTCTTCCAGATTTCCGGAACCGACAAGATATGTCAGCGGCTCATCGCAGTACTTTTCGGCATACGCCTTTGCGTCCGCATCCGCATCCTTGTAAATTTGAACGGCATTTTCGGGCATATTCACAAGCTGGGAGAAAAATTTGTCGTACGCGGCGAACTGCCCGGCGTTCTTCAGGAAGCGGAGCGTTACCGTGTACCAGAAGTAATACGCTGCTCCGGTTGTATTAATAACATTATCGCATATATCATACAATGGACTGCCTTTTTTTTCAATATATCCGATAATTTCCGCGCCAATTTGATGGACCTTTTCCATTGCCGCCAACATTTCCGGCGTATCCCCGGAAACGGACTCGATTACCACTACGGAATCCTTGTCCAGAAACGGATTCCCTTCCAGGCAGAAATCGGCGGCATTCTCAAGGTAAAACGGCACCGTAGCACCAAGCTGCTTTACAATATGCATCATCTGCCCTGCGTAAAGCACCGTTCCGCCGATTCCGATATAGAAGATATTGGAATACCCCCTTTTGCAGATTTTGTCAACGATGGCTTCGGTCTTTGGAATCAGTTCGATTCCGTTTCTATGGTCCTGCCAGACTTTCGCTTCATCAAACTTTAACATATTGCCCTCCTATAAATGTTATATTGTTGTAATATAATATATCATAACATCTTATAACTTTCAATAGGATTTCCCGCCAAAGAAACAGAATTTTGTAGAAACTTATTAATGACTTTATCGAAAAAAATTAGCCTCCCGCAGAATGGCGCAGCTGCCATCCTGTGAGAGGCTTTTTCTTTCATCTATAC
>JAAYWU010000075.1 GCA_012516295.1 Clostridiales bacterium
CAACAATATCCGAATATTTCAGCGGATAGGCACTTCTCATAAAGTACTTGTATTCACGGTTTAAGAAAAACCAGCCAAGCAGAAGCAAAGCCGCTGCTATGGCGCAGATTCGCAGGATTCGTTTGTATCGTTTCATGCATAATCTCCGATGATCTGTTCTAAAAGCCGATTGACCGCCGTCTGGATGTCGTTCCGGTTCATGGCGCCGTCCAGCCGGTACCGCGCGCGTTCGTTATAATACGAATTTTCCTTCTGCGCCCCGATACGCGCTTCGGCCAGCTCTTTGGAAATCCCGTCCCGGTTCATAATGCTGTTCAGGCGGATTTCGACCGGCGCGGTAACGGCAACCGTTGTATCGCACAGCGAATCCGCCCCGCTTTCAAACAGAAGGGCGGCGTCAAGGACAATCGCTTTTGCGCCGCTTGTTTGGATGGATGCAATATGATGCTTGACCATATCCCTAATGACGGGATGCGTAATCGCATTTAATTTCGCGGCGCCCTTTTCGCTCGAAAAAGCCCGCTGTGCCAACAAACGGCGGTTTAAAACGCCTTCCTGTACAATATCATTCCCAAATTCGGCTTTTAAAGCCGCCAGACATTTTTCATCCGTTACCGCCTGCCGGGCAACCAGATCGGCGTCAATGATTTCACAGCCTGCCCTTTCGAACGCCTGCGCTACGGGTGATTTTCCCGCTCCGGTCGGTCCGGTAAGGCCGATCACCAGTTTACTCAAGACGAAGCACCTCAAATCCGGCCGCACGGATCAGCCGATTGTAAACCGCCAGCCCAACGCCTTTGGGTTCGGGGCATCGCGCATAGACGGTTTTGGCATGGATTTCATCCAGCCTGCGCAGCGCGTCGAAAAGCTCCCGCGCCTGCTCGCCGTAATCGTCTACCCTGCCGTAGCAGACCACCGGAACCTCCAGTTCCGAGGCTTCTTCGCTGTAGCACAGCGCGGCTGTTCCGGCTTCCTTATGAGCGTTTACATATTGTTTATATGCTTCAAAACTGCTGTCAATGATGATTACGTTCGCTTTTGGTGAATAATGCTTGTACTTCATTCCGGGGGAAGCCGCCTGAACGCCCTCGGCAAGCGGTTTCAGCACCGCGTTGTCCATCTCCACCTCGCCAAGAACGGCGCGGAGCTGCTCCAAGGTGATTCCGCCCGGCCTTAAAAGCCGCGGCGGTTTTGTGGCGAGCGTAACGACGGTGGACTCCACACCGACCCCGCAGGCTCCTCCATCCAAAACGGCCTCGATTTTCCCGTCCATGTCGTGCAGGACATGCTCCGCGGTGGTGGGGCTGGGCCTTCCGGAAAGGTTTGCGGAAGGCGCGGCAAGCGGAAGTCCGGATGCGCTGATCAGCGCCTGCGCCGCCGGATGCGACGGGAACCGAACCGCGACCGTTTCCAGTCCCGCGCTTACTTCGTCCGGGATGCAGCCGGCTTTCGGCATAACCATTGTCATAGGGCCAGGCCAGTACGCTTGTGCGAGCTTTTCTGCCTCCGGCGGAACTTCTCTGACCAGCTTATAAAGTTGGTCGAATTTTGATATATGTACGATCAGGGGATTGTCCATCGGCCTTCCCTTTGCGGCAAAAATCTTTGCAACGGCCTTTCCGTCCAGCGCATTCGCCGCTAACCCGTATACCGTTACCGTAGGCATTCCAACCAAGCCGCCTTCGCGGAGGATTCGGGCGGCTTTTTGAATGTCTTCCGGATTGTTTGCATTTAAACGCAGGGTTTGCATTATGAATCTCTCTCTTCTGACTGGTTTTCAATCGTATTTTGCAGTTTCGCGGCTCTGTCCGCCGTAATCAGGGCGTCAATAATCTCATCCAGATTGCCGTTCAAAATATCGTCCAGACGGTAAAGCGTCAAGCCGATGCGATGGTCGGTCATTCTTCCCTGCGGGTAGTTATACGTCCGAATACGCTCCGAGCGGTCGCCGGTGCCAACCTGGCTCCTGCGTTCAGAAGCAATCGCCGCGTCATGCTCCCGCAATTTTGCCTCGTACAGGCGCGAACGCAGCACCCGCATCGCCTTTTCCTTGTTTTTGTACTGGCTCCGCTCATCCTGGCATTCGACCACCGTTCCGGTGGGCAGATGCGTAATGCGGATTGCGGAGGAGGTCTTGTTAATATGCTGCCCGCCCGCGCCGCTGGAACGGTAGGTGTCGATCTGCAAATCCTTCGGATTGATTTCAATTTCCACTTCTTCCGCTTCCGGCAAAACAGCGACCGTAGAGGTGGAGGTGTGGACACGCCCCTGCGTTTCCGTTTCCGGCACGCGCTGAACCCGGTGGACGCCGCTTTCATATTTCAGCCGGGAATACGCACCGTGCCCGGTAATCATAAAGCTGATTTCCTTAAATCCGCCAAGCTCCGTTTCGTTTGCGTTCAGGATTTCCGTCTTCCAACCTCTCGATTCCGCGTACATGCTGTACATACGGAATAAAACGGCGGAAAACAGGGCGGCTTCTTCCCCGCCGGCCCCGCCGCGAATTTCAACAATAACATTTCGCTCATCGTTCGGGTCCCGGGGCAAAAGCAGGATTTTCAGTTCCTCGCTGCACCGTTCAATATCGGCTTTTGCAGTTTGGAGCTCTTCCTCCGCCATATCCTTCAGTTCCCTGTCCAAGCCGCTCTCTTCCAAAAGCTCCTTTGAATCCTGCACGGTTTGGACCGCTTTCAAATATTCGCGGTATTTTTCGACAATCGGAACAATATTTTTATACTCCTTCATTAACTCCGTATACATGGCCTGATCCGCCAAAACAGACGGGTCATAGAGTTTTTGCCCCAATTCTTCATACCGCTTCTCAAATACTTCTAAATTTTCGAACATTGTTCTTCTCCTTAATTTTTTATGAATTTATAAAGATTAAGGAGCTACAATTCATGCTGGGGTTCCTCGCGGATGATTTTCTTTATATTCTTTTCGCATTTCAGCCTTGGCACCATGACCTCATGGCCGCAGCCGGTACAGCGGATTTTAAAATCCATGCCGGAACGGAGCACAAGAAAGGTCTTGCTCCCGCACGGATGTGTTTTTTTCATTTGCAAAATGTCACCCGGCCTGACATCCATGGCACACACCCCGCTTTCAGTTCAAATTCTCATAGGACATATATGATATAGTATAGCACTAAACACGCGGGAGGAACAATACATTTTTGATATTTCCTTGCCATTCCGCACAAAGGGAAGGTATAATGAAAAGAACGATTCGATAAAGGCCGTGGTTTTATGAATACAAAAGAAGAAATTATCAGAATATTAGAGCAGAACAACGAGTATGTTTCCGGCGAGAAGATCAGCGAGCACCTGCGCATCACCCGTACCGCCGTATGGAAAAATATCAACGCTTTGCGGAACAGCGGATATTCCATCGAATCCGTGACAAACCGCGGTTACAAACTGATAGCCCGCCCTGACAAAATTGCCCCGGAAGAAATCGCTTTGGGGCTGAAAACAAAGCTTCTGGCGAAAAAAATAAACTGCTACGACCGTATTGATTCTACAAACGAGGAAGCGAAACGGAAAGCACTTGCAGGCGCCCCGGACGGTAGCCTGTTCGTTGCGGAAGAGCAAACCGGCGGAAAAGGGCGGCTCGGCCGTTCCTGGACTTCGCCCGCCGGGCAGGGGCTTTGGTTCACCGTCCTTTTGCGGCCAAGCTTATTGCCTTCACAGGCGGCCAGCATCACCCTGCTGGCCGGGCTGGCGGTCTGCCGGGCAATCCAAAAAAATACCGGATGCGCCGCCATGATCAAATGGCCGAACGATATTGTCATCGGAAGCAAAAAGGTCTGCGGGATTCTAACAGAAATGGCCGCCGAAATGGACCGGGTCGAATATATAGCGGTCGGTATCGGCGTAAATGTAAACAATGAAAAATTCCCGGAAGATTTGTCTGTAAAGGCAACCTCCCTTCGGCTGGAAAGCGGAAGCTTCATCCGGCGCGTACCTCTCTTGCAGGAAATCCTGTTCGAATTGGAAACGGTGCTGAATGATTTTCCACTCCACGCCGAAAGCCTGCTCCGCGAATACAAAAACCGATGCGTCTCCTTAAACCGAAGGGTCGGATTTACAAGGGCAAACCGGAAGATGACCGGCGCAGCGGAGGATATTTCGCCGAGCGGAGAGCTGATTGTCCGCTGTGATGACGGAACAAAATTCACGGTTTCTTCCGGTGAAGTAACCGTACAGGGAATCTATGGGGAATAAAAAAACAGTCCGCGAAACAGCGGGCTGTTTTTATAGGATTTTATTTCTTTTTGAAGCTGTCCTTCAAGGATACGGAACGGTTAAATACCAGATGCTCCGGCGTGCTGTCGTAATCAAGGCAGAAATAGCCCTGGCGCATAAACTGGAAGGATTTCGGTACTTTCTCGTTAACCAGTGACGGTTCTACCTTGCAGTTCTGTAATACCTTAAGGGAATCCGGATTGATATGCTCCAGAAAATCGCCCGCTTCCGGATCGGGAACCGTAAACAGGCTGTCGTACAGACGGACTTCCGCGTCAACGGCGGTTTTCGCGTCCACCCAATGGATGGTCCCTTTTATTTTTCTTCCGTCCGGTGTATTGCCGCCGCGCGTTTGCGGGTCGTATTCCGCGTATACTTCCACAACATTCCCGTTCTCGTCCTTTTTGCAGCCCGTGCAGCGAACCACATACGCCGTTTTCAGGCGGACCTCATTGCCCGGGAAAAGGCGGAAATAGCCCTTTACCGGCTCTTCCATGAAGTCTTCCTTCTCAATCCACAGCGTGCGGGAGAAGGAAACCTTCCGGGTGCCGTCCTGCGGCTTTTCCGGGTTGTTTTCCACTTCAAATTCTTCGGTCTGATCCTCCGGGTAGTTCGTCAAAATCAGCTTTACTGGGTGCAATACCGCCATAGTACGCTGCGCGTTAAGGTTCAAATCCTCCCGCAGGCAATGCTCTAAAAAGCTGTATTCCACAACGCTGTTGACTTTCGCCACACCGATGCGCTCACAGAAATTGCGGATGGACGCCGGGGTGTAGCCCCTGCGGCGCAGCCCGCAGAGCGTCGGCATGCGCGGGTCGTCCCACCCGTTGACATAGTGATTTTCCACCAACTGGCGAAGCTTGCGCTTGCTCATTACGGTATTATTGATTCCAAGACGGGCGAATTCGATCTGCCTCGGTTTGTCCGGCAAATCAATATTGTTAATCACCCACTCGTAAAGCGGCCTGTGGTCCTCAAATTCCAAAGAACAG
>JAAYWU010000076.1 GCA_012516295.1 Clostridiales bacterium
CGGATACAGTGCCTTGAATCTTCCTTTCAGCCCGGAGGCGGAACAGTCCGTTTTGGGCGCTGTGCTTCTGGATTCTTCCTGCCTTGACCGTGTAGCGGAAATTCTGCCGCGTCCGGAGTATTTTTATCAGACCAATAACAGCTTGATTTACGGTTCGCTGCTGGAAATGTTCACGGCAGGACAGCCGGTGGACTTTGTTACCGTTCTGGAGAAACTGAAGGAAAACGCGAGCTTTGATGAAGCGGCGGGAAAGACGTACCTGCTTCAGCTTGCGCAGATTGTACCGTCTATTTCCAATGTGGAATCCTATGCGCGTATCGTGCGGGATAAATACGATATACGCACCTTAATCACCACTTCGCGCGATATCATTGAGGAAGCGTCGGAGGGGACGGTGGATGCCGCTACCCTTCTGGATTCCGCGGAGCAGCGGATTTTTGATATCCGCCGCGGAAAAAACATGCAGGGGCTGCAGCGCATTGACGAAATCATTGTGCAGACCTTTGACCGGCTGGACCTTTTGAATTCCCCGGACGCCGACCAATACAAGGGCGTGCCGACGGGCATTTCCGAGCTGGATGAAACGATTACCGGCCTGAACCGTTCGGACTTAATTCTGCTTGGCGCCCGCCCGGGTATGGGAAAGACCAGCTTCGCTTTAAATATTGCCCGGCACGCAGCGGTCAGGGCGAATAAAAAAATCGCCTTTTTTTCGTTGGAAATGAGCAAGGAACAGCTTGCTTCCCGCCTGCTTTCCACCGAGGCAATGGTCAGCGGTACAAAGCTGCGCACCGGCAAGCTGAGCGAGGACGAATGGGTGCGTATTGTAGAAGCCGGCGATGTTCTTTCCAAGACCCAAATGTATTTTGACGACAACCCGTCGATTACCCTAGGGGAAATGAAGGCGAAAATCCGTCGGCTGAAAGACGTTGACCTGGTTGTGGTGGACTATCTGCAATTGATGAGCGCTGCCGGAAAAGTCGACAACCGCGTACAGGAGATCTCGAAAATCACGCGGAATATGAAAATTATGGCGAAGGAGCTGAACGTACCGGTTCTGGTGCTTTCCCAGCTCGCCCGTGACAGCGAAAAGCGTACCAACCACCGTCCGGTTTTGTCCGATTTGCGTGATTCCGGTTCAATTGAACAGGATGCGGATATCGTATTGTTTTTGTATCGTGAGGATTATTATCAGGACGGCGAAACACCGAACGAAAACGCGGACAGGAACAGCGGCGAATGTATCATTGCAAAAAACCGCCATGGTGAAACCAAGACCGTTCCGCTGCACTGGCAGGGTGAATTCATGCGTTTTACCGCACAGGAGGTAGTTCGCAGTGAATGATCAAATTCAAAGAATACAGAAAAAGATCGAAGGGGCAATCGCCGATTGGAACATGCTCCCGCAGGGATGCTCCGTTGTGGTTGGACTTTCCGGCGGCGCGGATTCCATCGCGCTTGCTCATTTTCTTTTAAATTACGCTGCAAAACATCATATTCCGATTATGGCGGCACATATTAACCATGGGTTGCGCGGCGCGGAAGCGGACCGCGACGAACAGTTTGTTGCGGACTGGTGCCGCAAAAATAATATGGAATTGAAGGTACTTCATGTGGACGTGCGTGCTCTGGCCGCGGAGAAATCCGAAGGAATAGAGGAGTGCGGACGAAACGTGCGGTACAATTTTTTTCGGAGCCTTTGTGGAGAAAACTCGAAAATTGCTACTGCGCACACGCTTTCCGACAGCGCGGAAACCGTCCTTCTCAATTTGGCGAAAGGCACAGGGGCGCGCGGCCTTTGCGGAATCCCCGCCGTCCGCGGGAATATTGTCCGGCCCCTTATTTCTGTTACACGCGAAGAGGTCGAAGCGTACTGCGCTTACAACAATTTGGATTATGTGACGGACAGTACAAATTTTTCCGAGGATTATACGCGTAACAAAATCCGTTTGGGGGTAATCCCGGTTTTAAAGTCGATTAACCCTGCCTTTGAATCAGCGGTTTTCACGATGACTTCGCACTTAAAAGAAGACGAAGACTGCCTGTGTTCCATTGCGGAGGAAAAATTAAAAGAAGCGGCTTGTCCCCACGGTTACCGGCTGTCCGTTTTGAATTCCCTTCCGGATGCGATTCTGAACCGCGCCGTTTCCGCTGCGATAAAGAAGGAAAGTCCGGCGCGGCTGGCGGGAGGGCATATCGAAGCGGTTGCAGGAATTGTGCGTTCCGGCGCCGGCTCTGTTACTGTAGCCGGAGGAATACAATGCTTCGCACAGGGCAATACTCTCTTTATTGCCAAATCCGATCAGAAAGCGGATCATCCGTGGTGCGTGCCGCTTAATCTGCCGGAAACTGTCTTGCCGGACGGAAGAAGGTTTACGGTAAGGCGGCTTTCGCGGTCGGAATTCGAAAATCACCGTAAAA
>JAAYWU010000077.1 GCA_012516295.1 Clostridiales bacterium
CACGGGAATAATGGGAATGGATGTGTAAGTCCGCTATATACATAAATTTCACCTGCTTGTTATTTCTCTCTATTATAACGTTCTTTGCAGGATGGAGCAAGAAACCGCTTTGTTTCCTTCCCTCAGCACAGGCATTGCCAAAAAGGCGCGCGTATTTCGCTTCTATGCGTAAAATTCGGGATGTTTACGGCAAAGTGGCTTCAGCACTCGGAGTCCTTGCTCACCAGGAAAAAAGGGCCGAGCCAACCGGCTCGGTCCCTTTTTCCCTTATTCGTACAAAAATAGACACAGGCACAAAAGCGCGCAAAGCAGAACGCTCCCCATCATGTGAGGATCGTGAATTGCGTGCAGGCACAGCCTGCTTTTATTCCGGCAACTGTTCCAGCGCCGCAAGAATTTCCTGATACTCGGAATTTCCGCTCAAAAAGGCAAAAGCCGAATTCTGCCTGACCATCTCCAGGGCGCAGTAATTCAAGTAGCTTTTATTAGGCGTGGCCTGACTCAATTCGATGCTATCGAAGAACGGACTGGCTTTTACTGCGGCGGGGTCGGCGGGCATCTGTGCGCACTTCAGAAAGTCCTTCAGCGCGTCCAGCGTTTCCCGTTCCTGCTTCTGTTCCGCGTAATACTGCGCAATCATCAGGTGCGGATTTAAATCCTGCCCGTAAATCCGATTCCGGTCGAACATTTCGGAGAGCTGAAGGTTTAAACGTACCATCCGCAGCGCAAGCGGATAATCTTTTTTCTGCTTTGCAGCTTTGGCGAGTGTATCAAGCGCGATGGAGCAGCCGAACGAATGCGCGGCCAGCAGCTTTTGCGCGGTCTGCTTCGCTTTTTCGTAATTCCCCATAGCATAATAAATAGAGACCCGCATCTGGTCCGGTTCGATTTCCGAACAATGGATGCCGTCCAGCACCTCTAATGCTTCTTCATACCGTTCCTGCTGCGTAAGCAGGGCGCTTAAGGATTGCAGCGCGCCTTCCCGCACCGCGATGTCCCCGCTTTCTGCCGCTTCCCGCATCAGGGCTTCCGCACGGGAAAGAAGGCGGGCGGCTTCCTTTTCGGACGGTGCGCAGGGGGTGTGCATCATCAGAACATACCCCATCCGGAACTTTAAAAAATCGCTGTTCGGGTATTCCCGCACGTTCTGCTCCATAAAGGAAACCGCCTTTTCATATTCGGCGGCTTCAAACAGCTTTGCGCATTGCCCGCAGAGGTCCATGACCTCGTCTTTTGACAGCTGCGGTTCAAAACCCAGCAGATGGTCTACTGAAACGTCCAGCAGCCGGGCAATCGGAGCGAGCAGGGTGATGTCCGGATACGCGCCGCCGGTTTCCCATTTCGATACCGCGGCGACAGAAACACCGATTGCCGTGGCAAGCTGCTCCTGCGTCAGCCCCATGGCTTTACGTTTATTCTGAATATTTTTTCCAATGGATAACTGCATATAGATTCCTCACTTTCCACTTGAGGAAGGCCTTTCCTTTGCATACTAGTATATCCGATACCCAAAGGCTCCGCAATGGAGGCGTATTTGACTTTTCGCGTCTTCCGTTCAACCTGCGGTTGAATGATTTTACCGTTTTTTTATTGCTCCATATCAGGGATGGCTGTCTGGTTTGTGCCATTGCCAGCACTTATTTGAACACCCAGGTTATAACATCTTTGAATATATCAATCCAATTTACGGCAAAGTGGCTTCAGCACTCTGAGTTCTTGCTCACCACGAAAAAAGGGCCGAGCCGGTTGGCTCGGTCCCATTTTGTATTAGTTCAAAATAGATGCAGGCACAAAAGCGCGCAAAGCAGAACGCTCCCCATCATGTGAGGAGCGTGAATTGCGTGCAGGCTCAGTCTGCTGGCGGAAGCGGTGGGATTCGAACCCACGGTACCTTGCGGTACACCTGATTTCGAGTCGGAGTCGCCATTCAGACTTCGGCGGAAAACAAGAGAACTTCAACGACGATGCAGGAGCTTAAAAGCCCTTATAAAATCAAGGCTTTTTCGCTCTTAAAGGGCTAATTCCCCCAAAAGCCTTGTGTTACAAGCAGTTCGAATATTTTCCGATTTTGGGGAGAAAAAAGCGCGTTGGGGAGAAGATGGGGAGAACTCGGGGAGAAAATTACAGTATTGAATGCAGATGACACCTACCTAAGAGCCGAATAAAAACAAGGTGGTTATCAGCATGAAATCGAAAATGAAATACTATGACTCCATCCGAAAGGAGTACCCCGAGGTCGTTTCAAAGGATCAGTTTTACCGTATCGCTCACATCAGCAAAGCAACGGCTCTCTACCTTCTGAGCAGCGGAAAAGTCCCCTGCAAGGACTCCGGCAAGAAAACCCGCCGTTACGCAATTCGGATTGACGATATAATCCTCTACCTCATTGACAGAGAGATTCACCCGGAAAACTATCGCGCTCCCGATCTCTGGTACAAGGAGCGGTCCGGTCATTACAACTCCCGCGTTACCTATCGCAGAGAGCTGTTCAGCATGACCGAGGAAGAAAGACGCGCTTTCCGAAAGTACATTGTGGATGAGCTGGCTGAGTATGACGATGTTCTCACCATTCAGGATGCTGCGGAGATCACCGGCTACTGTGATACTTCCTTCCATCGCTGGTGTCAGGATAAGCGCATGAAGTCTTTCTTCATCTCCGGAAAAATATTGATACCGAAAATCAGTCTCATCGACTTCCTTGTCTCCCCGTACTGTTGCAGCATCACCCGGAAGACATGGAAACACCTACTGCTCATCCGCAGCTATCTCGATAGCTGCAAGGAAGCCAAAACTTAATACAAACGGGAAGCCCCGTCATTGCAACTGCGCAAGAGTATGACTCA
>JAAYWU010000078.1 GCA_012516295.1 Clostridiales bacterium
ATTCTCAGCCAGAATCCTCCGGCCGGAACAATGGTGAAATCCGATACGGAGGTCACCCTTACCATCAACGCCGGCGGAAAAATGGTTACGATTCCCGACCTGACCAAAAACACCCAGGATGAAGCAATCAGCACTTTGAAACAACTGAATCTTACGTATGAAATTCTCCCGGTTGAAGACAAGAATGTAACCAAAGGCTATGTACAGAATACCGACCCTCCGGCCGGAACACAGGTTTCCGAAGGAACCAAGGTAAGCGTGTACGTAAGCACCGGCGGTAAAACGGAAAAAGTGGCTGTACCTGCCGTTATTGATGAAACATTGGAAGATGCGAAAAAAGATATTCTCGCAGCCGGATTGGTGGTTGGTAAAATCACTACGAAAGACGACACCAATAAGGCGAAGGATATCGTTATTGAAACTTCGCCGCTGCCGGGTGTGCAGGTTGCCAAGGGCAGCTCCGTCTCCATCGTTGTCAGCTCCGGTAAGAAATCGGAAAAAACCATTGAAATATATGTCCATCTTCCGAAGAATGTAAACCACGATATCAATCTGAAGGTTTATCTTGGAAATGAACTGCAAACGGAGAAAACCGTTAATCCGTCGTATAATGACGTATGCCCGCTCACTTTTACGGGCTCAAGCGGACAAAAGAAGCTGACAATCCAACTGGACGGAAATAAATATCAGGTATACACCCTTGATTTTGACCAGGGTACTTTTAAACCGGAAGAAAGCTATCCTTATAAGGAAAACAATTCGTCGAGTGAATCGGTAAGCGGGCCGATCACTCCTGCCGATTAATGCTATGAGTCAATTAAACGGAATGATTGTAAAGGGGATTGGCGGCTTTTATTATGTGGAAGCCGCCGGTTCTCTCTATGAATGCAAAGCAAGAGGGCTGTTCCGAAAAAAGAAAGTGACGCCCTATGTCGGTGACCGTGTCACGATCCGCTTGGAAAACGATGGGACAAGCACAATCGAAGAAATCCTGCCGCGTGCAAATTACCTGATCCGCCCGCCGATCGCCAATATTGATCAGCTTATCCTGGTTGTGTCGGTCTGTGACCCTGCTCCCAATACGCTGATTATTGACAAGACGATTGCCGCGGCGGAAGCAAAGGGCATTGAACCGGTTATTGTACTGTCGAAAACCGATTTACAGGATTGTGGCTGGCTGATCGACATTTACCGGGCGACAGAGATTCCACTCCTTACGGTCTCGTCCGTTACCGGCGAGGGCGTTGAGGCAGTTCGGAAATTGCTCCAAGGGAAAATCTCTGCCTTTACAGGCAATTCGGGGGTTGGAAAAACCGCCCTCCTAAATCAGATTGACAGCCGTTTCCATCTGGAAACCGGAGAAATCAGCCAAAAGCTGGGGCGCGGTCGGCATACGACAAGGCAGGTGGCTTTGCTGAAACTGAGCGATGAAACCTATGTTGCGGATACGCCCGGGTTTTCGTCCATCAGTCTGGAACGGTATGACCTCATTAAAAAAGAAAGGCTTCCCTATTGCTTTCGCGAGTTTATCCCTTATTTAAATCAATGTAAATTTACGACCTGCTCGCACACCTGCGAAAAAGGCTGCGCCGTATTGCAGGCCGTGGAAGAGGGCATAATCAGTAAATCCCGTCACGAGAGTTACGTAGCGATGTATCAGGAAGTGAAGGATCTGAAGGAATGGAACCTGAAGTAAAGAAATGTATTATAATCGGCTCCGCGCCGGGCAGCCGTATTCCGGCTGATGTGGATTTTAGCGATTCTTACGTCATCTGCGCCGACGGCGGATTGGATATAGCAAAGCAAAATAATATCGTTCCGGATTTGCTCATCGGCGATTTCGATTCGGTTCAAGCGGACCTGCCGCAAGGGGTCGAGACCATCAGGCTGCAAACGGAAAAGGACGATACAGACATGATGGCGGCGATACGAGAAGCGCTGCGGAGGGGATACAATTCGTTTACCCTTCTCTGTTCCTTAGGTGGGCGCATGGATCATTCCTATGCGAACCTGTGTGCGTTACAGTTTCTTGTTTCACAGGGATACAGGGCGGAAATTGCGGACGATAACTGCCGCGTTTTCCTTCTGAGCGACGGCAGGATGACTTTGAGCGATTTAAAGGGCCGTACGGTATCCGTATTTCCGTTCGGGTCCGCTTTTTGCACCGTCAGCTATGTGGGAATGAAATATCCGCTCCGCGACGCCTGCATTTCTTCCGTAAACCCGATTGGTATCAGTAATGTGATTCTTACAAACCGTGCACAGATTATTGTACATAGCGGAAACGCCCTTATTTTTTTACTTTCATAAATGAACCAATTTGCCCCTCACGGAATATACTGGGATATAAGAACGGAAAAGAATTATACATTGATGGTTGGTGACGGCGGTGAGGTGCAATTGCAGAAAAAATAGATGCCCCCCAGGACAATTAGCGGTTGCATTCGGGCTCGGTTTGGCTGTCTCTGGTTTTTGCCCAACGGGATTAATCCTGTTTATAGTAGCGACCATACTGGTCATATTAGGGATCACACTTTTAAGGTGTGGAACATAATGGGAGGTCTTTATTATGAAAGTAGTCGTTGTCAGGAGCTCCAAATTCTGGGGATTTGTACTTAGGAAGGTATTTCATATTAAAAAGGAAGAATAAACAATGAATACCGGCTGCTGCTGCAGCCGGTATTTTTTTGCGCGGTTGGCATAAATCGTACAAGATTAGAATAACAATTAGGTAGAAACAGGAAAAGGAGAGAGCCCTATGGAATATATGCTTAGCCGTGAGGCATTGGCGGCCAATGAAATGATTTATGACGGCTGCCAGGAGCAGCCGGTAGATCTCGACATTAACCTGCCGGATTACTGCCCCGATATACAGCGCATATTAAAATGCCAGGTCTATCCCCGCATTGCTTCCCGCAATATTATGGGCGACCGGTTGGAACTTGACGGAAATTACACCCTTACAATTCTCTATCTGGATTCGGGCGGCATGGCCGTTCGCTGCTATGAAAGTAATCAATCTTTCTCCACTGTAATCAATTTAAAGCAAAATGCCGATAACGCGCAGATATATGCGTTTACCCGTGTAGAATATATCAATTGCCGCGCAACCAGCCCCCGCCGGCTCGATATTCATGGATCCTTTTCCGTATGTGCGCGGGTAACCGCCCAAACGGAAAACGAAGTCATTTCAAATATCGACGGCGAAGGGGTAGAACAGCAGAAGAATAAAATATCCCTGAATAAGGTTGCCGGATTCAAGCAACAGCAATTCAATGTGGATGAAGTTTTAGAGCTTGGACAGGGCAAACCCGCCGCCGACAGCATTGTACGCGCGGATGCCTTTGCAACGGTGCAGGATTACAGCGCTGTTGGAAACAAACTGATGATTAAGGGCGAAGTCTGTATTAAATTCCTATACTCTTCCATAGATGACGAAATGGCGCTGGAAGTTATGGAATACGCTATCCCGTTCAGCGAATTGCTGGACTGTGACGGAATCAGCGAAAACTGTGCCTATAACGTCCAACTCATCGTAACCGGATTGGAGACACAGATCAAAAACGATTATTCCGGCGACCAAACCTATTTTGAAGTGAACGCGAAGGTGCTCGCGAGCGCCACAGCTTTTGAAAACAAAGAGATAACGCTTGTAACCGACGCTTATTCCAAGCTGTGTGAAATGAACATCAGCAGCAAGCAGAAATCCCTCGATAATTTGATTGAATTCATCAATGACACCTACATTCATAAAGCAACGATTGCGCTGGACGACACGCCTGTTTCGAAGGTCATTGATATCTGGAATGAAATGAATACGGTTTCCGCCGACTATGTCAACGGGGAAATTCAGTACAAAGGCAAATTAAATGTTTGCATATTGGCGCGAAACGCGGAAAACAAGCCGGTTTATTTTGAACGCATGCTTGATTTCGATTACACCCGGCCCTATCCGGGGGCGGATGGCACTAAATGCAGCGCAACCATGACAGTAGCCGGTATCAGCTACCGTATTACGGGCAGCGGAATCGACATAAAAGCCGAGCTGAAGCTAAATACGGGAGTATACAGCCAACTGAATATCAAAGTGATAACGGACGTTACACCCGATGAAACCAAACCCAGGGTGCAGGACAAATCCGCAGTACTCAGCATATACTACGCGGACGCGGGAGAGAACCTTTGGAACATTGCGCGGGAATACGGTACCTCCGTTGATGCGATTAAGCTGGAAAATGAGCTTACCGGTGATTTCGTTGAGAACAGGGGGATGCTGTTGATCCCAATGTGAGTTTTACAAAAGGAAAACCGCTAATAAAAAATTCTCTGCCTGAGGGGGAGGTAAAATGGAAGAACGCAATATTTATAGTGATATTTCCCAGCGTACAAACGGCGATATTTATGTAGGAGTGGTAGGGCCGGTCCGCACCGGAAAATCCACTTTTATAAAAAAATTCATGGATGCCGTTGTCATTCCCAATATGGAATCCACTTACAGCCGTGACCGGGCGGTCGATGAAATGCCGCAGTCTGCCGCGGGCCGCACAATTATGACAACGGAGCCGAAATTTATTCCGGAACAGGCCGTAACCGTGAAAATTGACGACAGCGCGACGTTTTCGGTGCGCATGATTGACTGCGTTGGTTACATTGTTCCAAGCGCGCTTGGCTATATTGAGGACGACATGCCGCGGATGGTTATGACGCCCTGGTATCAGGAGCCGATTCCCTTTAATATGGCTGCGGAGCTTGGCACGAAAAAAGTTATAACCGAGCATTCGACCATTGGCCTGGTGGTTACGACGGACGGCAGCATCAGCGATATCCCCCGCGAAGAGTATGAAGAAGCGGAGGAAAGAGTTGTCAACGAGCTTAAGGAAATCAATAAGCCGTTTATCGTCCTGTTGAATTGTACGGAACCGCGATCCAATTACGCCGTGAACCTGTCTGCGCAGCTTCAGGAAAAATACGGCGTTCCCGTCCTTCCGATTAATTGTCTGGAATTGGAGGAAGGGGAAATCCGCAATATTCTTTCCAAAATTTTATTCGAATTCCCGGTGAAATCCATTAAGGTGGAAATGCCGCGGTGGATTTCCAACCTAGAAAAGAATCATTGGCTCCGGTCCGCCGTTTATGGTACGCTCCAGGAGTCCGCCTCGAAGATTTCCAGAATCCGCGAAATCAATTCGATTGTTGATGACATCAAAAAATGTGAATTTGTCAACGGCGCCAATACCGTATCCATCGATTTAGGAACCGGATGCGCCCGGATGGCCGTATCCCTGAATCAAAATCTTTTCTATAAAATTCTGGGTGAAAAAACAGGAATTGACATCGAAGATGAAGGCAGCCTGATGGAAAATATGCTGAATCTTTCGAAAATGAAGGCTCAGTTTGACAAAATCAAAGACGCCTATCAGGATGTACAGGAGAACGGGTACGGCATTGTCATGCCGGATATGGAGGAGCTTTCGCTCGAGGAGCCGGAAATCATCAAGCAGGGCGGAAAGTATGGCATCCGGTTGAAGGCGGCCGCGCCGTCCGTACATATGATGAAGACGAGAATTACAGCGGAACTGACGCCGATTGTCGGGTCCGAACAGCAGTCGCAGGAACTGATTACCTATCTGCTGAAAGAATTTGAAGAGAATCCTTCCAAGATATGGGAATCCAATATTTTCGGAAAAAGCCTGCACGAGCTGGTGAACGAGGGGTTGCATAATAAATTGTACCGCATGCCTAACGATGCGCGCGATAAAGTGCGCGAAACCATCGAGCGCATTATTAATGAAGGCTGCAACGGTTTGATATGCATTATTCTATAAAACGGTTAAAATGATTCGGTTAAATATAACCGGATCATTTTTTTGTTGATTAATCCGGTGTAACCCTTTATAATAAAGGTATATCTGAACTCTGAAAGTAAGGAAGTGTATTCATGTTTAAGATTGTCGAAAAGCGCATATTGAATGATTCCATGACTTTGATGGCAGTGGAAGCGCCATACATTGCAAAAAAGGCGAAAGCTGGCCAGTTCATTATATTGCGCGTAAATGAATTTGGGGAGAGGATTCCTTTAACCGTGGCGGATTACGACCGGGAAAAGGGAACCGTCACGATCATTTACCAAAAGGTTGGAAAGACTACGCTGATGCTTGACCAGTTAAACGAAGGCGACGCGATTCTTGACTTTATCGGGCCTCTGGGAAAAGCAACGGAGTTGGAAGGCTATAAAAATGTAGCCGTAGTCGGCGGGGGCGCCGGCTGCGCGATCGCTTATCCGCAGGCAAAGGCCCTGCATGGCATGGGCGCGAAAGTGGACATGATCGCCGGCTTCCGCAGCAAGGATATTATCATCCTGGAAGAGGAAATGAAAGCGGTGAGCGACCGTCTGATTATTACAACGGATGACGGTTCCAACGGAAACAAGGGGTTTGTTACCGATGCTCTCCGTAAATGCATTGAGGAAGGCGCGAAATACGATCTGGTAATCGCCATCGGGCCGCTTGTTATGATGCGCGCAATTTGCAATCTTACAAAGGAATACAATATTAAAACCTTAATCAGCATGAACCCCATTATGATCGACGGCACCGGCATGTGCGGCGGCTGCCGGCTGACTGTCGGAGGCAAAACCAAATTTGCCTGTGTGGACGGACCGGATTTTGACGGCCACGAGGTCGATTTCGACGAAGCGATTAAAAGATCGAAAACATATTTTGATTTGGAAAAAGAAGCAACACGCGAATACAACTGTCGTTTAATGGAGGGTGCGAAAAATGCCTAATATGTCACCGGTAAAGACTCCGATGCCGGAGCAGGAACCGAATGTACGCAATAAAAACTTTGAAGAGGTTGCCCTCGGCTATACGGATGAAATGGCGGCTGAGGAAGCAAAAAGATGCTTAAATTGCAAAAATAAGCCCTGCGTCAGCGGATGCCCCGTGGGCGTTCGAATTCCCGAATTCATCCAGCGCGTTGCCGAAGGCGATATGGAAGGCGCTTATCAAATAATCAAGACAACCAATTCCCTTCCGGCGGTTTGCGGGCGCGTTTGCCCGCAGGAGTCCCAATGCGAGCAGAAATGCGTGCGCGGCATTAAGGGCGAACCGGTCGGCATCGGCCGTCTGGAACGCTATGTAGCCGACTGGCATATGAAGCATGGCGCTCCGGAGAAGTTTGATGTAAAGCCCAATGGCCACAAGGTTGCCGTAATCGGCGCCGGCCCGGCCGGATTGACTTGTGCCGGCGACTTGGCTGCCATGGGGTATTCTGTAACGGTGTACGAAGCGCTGCATACTGCCGGCGGCGTACTGATGTACGGAATTCCGCAGTTCCGTCTTCCGAAGGAAATTGTCCAGAAAGAAATTGACGCCTTGAAGGAAAAGGGCGTTAAAATTGAAACCGACATGGTAATGGGCAAGGTGCTTTCCGTAGATGAATTGTTTGAAATGGGCTTTGAGGCTGTTTTCATCGGAACCGGCGCGGGTCTGCCAAACTTCATGAATATCCCCGGCGAAGGCCTGATCGGTACTTATTCTGCTAATGAATTTTTAACCAGGGTAAACCTGATGAAAGCTTACCTGGATGAATACGATACCCCGATTATCCGCCCGAAGAATGTCGCAGTTGTCGGCGGCGGCAACGTTGCAATGGACGCCGCAAGAACGGCGAAGCGTTTGGGCGCGGAAAATGTGTACATTATTTACCGCCGCGCCGAGGAACAGATGCCTGCGCGTAAAGAAGAGATTCATCACGCGAAGGAAGAAGGAATTATCTTCAAGCTTCTGTGCAATCCCGTTGCCATTCATGGGGACGATGACGGCAGGGTAAAGGCGATTGAATGCGTTGAAATGGAACTTGGCGAGCCGGATGCATCCGGCAGACGCAGGCCCATTGCCAAGGAAGGCTCGAATTTTGAAATCCCGGTTGATAGTGTGGTCATGGCGATCGGCAATTCACCGAACCCGCTGATCCGTTCAACCACGGAGGGCTTGGAAGCAAACAGCCATGGTTGCATTGTTGTAGACGATGCCACAATGGCGACCACCCGCGAAGGCGTTTATGCCGCGGGCGACGCCGTCAGCGGCGCCGCAACGGTTATTCTGGCTATGGGCGGCGGAAAAGAAGCCGCGCGCTCCATTGACGAATATATCCAATCAAAGCACTCGAAATAATCCAAAACCGCCGCATGCCGCGGCGGTTTTTTGTTTGTCCCGTCATGTTCCGCCTTCCTACTTCATATGATTATGGAGGACAAAATCATAAAGGAGGAAGAAGATTGGGTGAATATAATCAAAAAAGTTCCGAAAATAGACAGGAAAGGCTTACGAAAAAAGCAAGAATTATCAGCACCCGCCTATTAACCATCATACAGATCACCGTATGCTCCATCATTTTGCTGACCGTCGTATTCGTACGGCTGATCGGCGGAAATGCATATATGGTTGGAAAAAGCTGGTATCAGCAAAATCTAAATAATTCGATCGTGGCCGAAGAGGATATTGAAAACGTGAAACATACCGTCGTGGAGTTTTTTCCGCCGGTTTCCCGCCTGCTGCCGAAATCCGAGACACAATCCGCTGTAAGCAGCGAACAGCCTAAGGGCGGCACAGCTGCCCAGCAGGCTTCTCCGGAAAACCCCGATTCCCAGAAAGCCGGATGATTTCCTTTACAATTCACAACTGCCGTATTTCCGTCGGATTCTTGTTTTTAGCCGTTTTTACTGCATTTCTGCTGTGCGATACCAGCAATACGGCAGTCCTTTGGATATTGGCGGCGGCGATTCACGAAGGAGGGCATATTCTCATTATGCATGCTTTCGGCGCCGCGCCGGTAGAAATGAAATTTACGCCCTTTGGAATTGATATTGTCAAACCGCCGCAGATTAGCAGCGGATATGGGCGTGACGCCCTGATTTCTCTCGCCGGCCCGGGGGCAAATCTTGCCTGTGCACTACTTCTCTATATTTTCAGGAAAAGCCATTCAGCTTTTCTTTTAGCCAATCTGGTTTTGGCGGCCTTCAATCTGTTGCCAATCGAACCGTTGGACGGCGGGCAGGCGCTTTATTCGCTCCTTTGCGCGAAATACCGCTCGGATCAGGCGCTGAAAATTGTTTCTGTTGTATCTTTTATCGTTGTAACGCCTCTTGCAATTGTCAGCTTTTTAGTTCTTTTCCGTTCCTATGGCAACTATTCCCTGCTGGCCGTATCCATTTACTTAATCTTCCTCCTGGTGTTCAAGAAGGGGAGGTATGAATGATTTGCAATATTTGCTTCCGGGCGGTATAATAATAAAACATATGCTGCACGGAGGTTGCGATGATTACAAAGAAGATCGAAAAAATGCTTGCGAATGTTCAGAAGCCCGGCCGTTATGTCGGCGGGGAATTGAACAGTGTTGTAAAAAATCCGGATGAGGTTGACGTCCGTTTTGCTTTCTGTTTTCCGGATGTTTATGAAGTCGGTATGTCGCATTTAGGGATGAAAATTTTATACAGCCAATTAAACACCCTGCCTTACGTCTGGTGCGAGCGGGTTTTCGCGCCGTGGATGGATATGGAAGAGCAGATGCGGAAAAACAATGTTCCGCTTTACGCGTTGGAAAGCGGGGACAGTATAGCCGGCTTTGATTTCATCGCCTTTACTCTCCAGAATGAACTCAGCTTTACGAATGTGCTAAATATGCTTGACTTGGCGGGAATCCCGCTGAAAGCAAGCGACCGGCATGGACTTTCCCCGCTTGTGGTGGCCGGGGGGCCCTGCACATGCAATTCCGAACCCCTCGCCGACTTTTTTGATTTATTCTTCATTGGCGAAGGGGAAGAGGTGGATTGTGAAGTTATAGAGCTTTACAGGAAATATAAAAAGGAAAACCGTTCCAAAGCGGAATTCCTGATTGCCGCCGCGCAGATTCCGGGCGTGTATGTCCCTTCCCTGTATGATGTAACTTATCATGACGACGGCACCGTAAAAGCAATTCTCCCAAAATGCGGTGCTCCGGAAAAAATAAAAAAACGCGTTATGATCGATATGGACAAGTCTTATTTCCCGGACAAATTTGTTGTTCCCAATATTGGAATTGTCCACGACCGGGCGGTGGCGGAGGTTTTGCGCGGCTGTATCCGGGGATGCCGGTTTTGTCAAGCCGGATTCCTTTACAGGCCTTTCCGCGAAAAATCGGTCGCTGTAATTGATCAACAATGCCACGATCTTTGCGACAATACAGGATACGATGAAATTTCCCTGTCCTCGCTTAGTACGAGCGATTACTCGCGAATTAACGAATTGCTCGACCAGCTTTTAATGTGGACAAAGGAAGAGAAAACCGGCGTGTCCCTTCCTTCCTTACGGGTTGACAATTTCTCGACGGAGCTGATGGCAAAGATTAAATCGGTGCGCCGGAGCGGCCTTACCTTTGCGCCGGAAGCAGGCACCCAGCGCCTGCGGGATGTTATCAATAAAAATGTAACGGAAGAAGAGCTCCTTAAAACGGTAAAAACAGCTTTTAAGGGCGGGTGGACCACGATTAAACTGTATTTCATGATCGGTTTGCCGACGGAAACCATGGACGATGTCGCGGGCATTGCGGAACTGGGTCAGAAGGTTGTGGACGCCTTTTATGAAAACCCGGACAAGCCGAAGGGAAAAAGCGTGAAGGTAACCGTCAGCGCCTCTTCCTTTGTACCGAAACCGTTTACACCGTTCCAATGGGAACCACAGGACACGATTGAAACGCTCCACCAAAAACAGCGTCATCTGGTTTCTTCTGTTAGGACGCGCAAAGTAGAGCCGAACTATCACGACGCGGATGTCAGTTTTTTGGAAGCTGTTTTTGCGCGCGGAGACCGCCGCCTTTGCAACGTCCTGCTG
>JAAYWU010000079.1 GCA_012516295.1 Clostridiales bacterium
GCTTTATATAGTCCGGGGGAGCATCCTTCCCGCATTCCGGATGAATGCCCACCGCGGCGTAAATATACGGATACTTCGCCGCCAGCTCAACGGAAGCGCGTGAGGAGTTTAAATCCGACCCGCAGTTAATCACGTTACAGACGCCCCTGTTCCGCAGTTCGGCCAAAAGAGTGCCGCGGTCGGCGTCAAACGACTCATCATCATAATGTGCGTGTGAATCAAAAATCGAACCTGTCATTTCCATCAGCAAATCTTGCTCCCGGACGGAACCCCGTCAACAAAAATAACTTTGACGTCTTCTCCTGCATCGGCGGAAAGAATCATGCCCTGGCTCTCCACACCGCAAAGGGTTGCGGGTTTTAAATTGGCAACGAAAATAATGCTGTGGCCTGTTAAATCTTCCGGCTTGTACCATTTCGCAATGCCGGACACAATCGTCCTTTCCCCTACGCCGTCCTCAATCGTCAGCTTTAAAAGCTTCTTGGCGCGTTTAACCGGCTCGCACGCCTTGACTTTTCCAACGCGAAGCTCCACTTTGTCAAAATCGTCGATGCTGATCTGCGCAAGGCCTTCGATTTTCGGAGCAGCTGTTTTTTCCTCGTTCTGCTCCGCGGGATTTGGAATCAGCTTATTCAGTTCCTCAATCTCCTTATCCACATCAATGCGCGGATACAGGGTTTCTCCCTTGGTAATCACCGCGTCATTGGAGAGGACACCCCATTTTGCAGCGGAATCGTAGGTCAGCTCCTCCGGCTTCGCGCCGATCTGCGCCTGAATCTTCGGAGCGGTCTCCGGCAGGAACGGCGTAAGCAGGACGGACACAATCCGCAGGCTTTCGCAGAGATTATAAATCACCGCCGCCAGACGGGCGCGCTTGGACTCGTCCTTGCCAAGCACCCAAGGCATGGTTTCATCAATATATTTATTCGTGCGGGCAATCAGCTTCCAGATTTCCGCCAGCGCGTTGCTGAACTGATACCCTTCGATGGCACTATCGCATTTCCCGCGAAGATCCAGGGCCATTTGAATCAGCTCGTCGTCAACGGGGGCGCTTTCCCGCTCCGCCGGAATCTTCCCGCCGAAGTATTTCTGCGCCATTGCGGTGCTGCGGGAAAGAAGGTTGCCCAGATCATTCGCAAGGTCGGAATTGATGCGGTTAATCAGCGCTTCATTCGTAAACACGCCGTCCGCTCCGAACGGAATTTCACGAAGGAGGAAGTAGCGGATTGCGTCCACGCCGTAACGGCTGCACAGAATAACCGGGTCCACCACGTTGCCCTTTGATTTGCTCATCTTGGTTCCGTCGCCGAACAGGAGCCAGCCGTGGCCGTAAACCTGCTTCGGAAGCGGAAGATTCAGCGCCATCAGCATGGCGGGCCAGATGATGGTGTGGAAGCGTACAATCTCTTTGCCGACGAAATGCACGTCCGCCGGCCAGTATTTTTTATAATCGGAATCATCGTCGGAGCCGTAGCCCAATGCGGTAATATAGTTCGTAAGCGCGTCAAGCCAAACGTAAACAACATGCTTTGGGTCAAAGTCGACCGGAATGCCCCAGCTAAAGCTTGTCCGCGAAACGCAGAGGTCGTTCAGCCCCTGCTTGATGAAATTGATCATCTCGTTTTTCCGGCTGTCCGGCTGGATGAAATCGGGCTGCTCCTCATAAAGCTTCAGAAGCCTGTCCGCATACTTGGAAATGCGGAAGAAATAGGCTTCTTCGTTCGCCATTTTCACCTCGCGCCCGCAGTCCGGGCATTTTCCGTCTTTGAGCTGTGTCTCCGTCCAGAAGGCTTCGCAGGGGGTGCAGTACCAGCCTTCATATTGGCCCTTGTAGATTTCCCCCTTGTCATATAAGGTTTTAAATATTTTCTGCACGGCCTTTACATGGTAATCGTCCGTGGTCCGGATAAAGCGGTCGTTGGAAATATTCAAAAGCTTCCACAGGTCCTGGAACCCTGCAACGATTTTATCGACATATTCCTTGGGGGTTACCCCTTCTTTTTCGGCGTTGATCTCGATCTTCTGACCGTGCTCATCCGTACCGGTGAGGAACATGACGTCGTAGCCCTGCATTCGTTTATAGCGAGCGATGGCGTCGCTGGCGACGGTGCAGTAGCTGTGGCCGATATGCGCCTTGCCGGAAGGGTAATAAATTGGCGTGGTAATGTAGAAAGTTTTTTTGTCCATTGTTCAACCTCCAAGAGAATGAAATCTCTAATAAAGTGTTTAATTAAAATATTATACCATTTTTTTCACGAATAGTGAACAGAGAACGCGAAGTTACAGAAAAAACCGTCCCGAATTGCTTCGGGACGGAAGATTTTAAAAATTTATTCGAAATCCGAAGAGGAAACGCCGGTGCTTTCATGATAAAGGAGCTCCCTTAACAAGCGGCAGTTTTCCGGCAAATCCGGGTCTAACACCGCGCCGACCCCCTTGATGTTTACATCCCTGTAGGTGTCCGGGTTTGGCACATGCATGGTCTTAATCGGGTAATGCGAAACTGAATTCGCAATGGAAGCAAGGTAAATCAATTCCGAATCGCTAAGATTCGTTTTTACAAGGGGAAGGAAATCATGCATCATCGCATTGATCTGCAGGGGGTTCATGCTTTTCATCTTTTCGATCATCAGCTCCAGAACCTCGCGCTGGCGGCCGGTCCGGCCAAAGTCGCTGTCCGTTTCACGAATACGCGCGTAATAAACGGCAAGGCGCCCGTCCAGATGATTGACACCGGGCTTTAAATGGCTCCCCATATTACGGTTTTCCGCATCGCACAGCTTTTTATCCATCTTGATATCC
>JAAYWU010000080.1 GCA_012516295.1 Clostridiales bacterium
ACATAAAGCCCCTTGGCTACGCCGCGAATCGCCGCGTTTAAGCCCTGACAATCGCCGCCGCTTGTTAAAATTCCTATTTTTTTCATAACGTCCTCCCATTTTAAACCGGTTACTTCATTTGTTCCGCATTGTATATTGGCCGGAACGGCTTGCTGCCGTCCTGCTCAGTAAATTGTTTCACCGCATCCTGCGCCAGGCGTGAAAATTCAATCTGGCAGTTGCAGGGTGCTTTTCCCCGCTTATCGATATGGGTATAAACGGTATTCGGCTGCATAACGCGCGCGTTGATATTGTCGCTGAGCATAAGATTCAGAATATCGAACGCCCGTTGGCGCAAATCCTCGTCTTCCACAGGAAAAACAAGCTCCACGCGCCGGTCAAGATTGCGCTGCATCCAGTCGGCGCTGCCCATGTAAATTTTCGGATTTCCCGCATTTTCAAACCGGTAAATCCGGCTGTGCTCCAGCAGCTGTCCGACAATGCTATAGACCGTAATGTTTTCGCTGATGCCCGGCAGCCCGGGAATCAGACAGCAGATTCCCCGGACAATCAGCCGGATTGGAACCTTTGCCTGCGATGCCTTATAAAGCAAGGCGACCAGGTCGGGATCCGTAAGGGAATTTATTTTTACGGTGATGCCGCAGGGAAGGCCTTTTTCGGAATTCGCAATTTCATTTTCAATCATGCGCACAAAGAAACTGCGCATACCCTGCGGGGCGACAACAAAGCGGTTGTATTCCGGCGGGCGGGAATAGCCGGTCAGAACATTAAACAGGGAAGAAGCGTCCGTCCCGTATGGTTCCTTGCAGGTGAAAATACCGATATCCGTATAGATTTTTGCGGTGGAATCGTTGTAATTTCCCGTACCCATATGCAGGTACCGGCGGATGCCGTCTTCATCGCGGCGCACCACAAGCAGGATTTTGCAGTGGGTTTTCAGGCCGGCAAGGCCGTAAATAACATGGCAGCCCGCTTCCTCAAGCTTTTTTGCCCAGATAATATTGTTTTCCTCGTCAAACCGCGCTTTCAGCTCGACCAAAACGGTAACCTGCTTGCCGTTTTCCGCCGCGGTAATCAGCGCGTCGATGATCGGGGAGTGGCCGCTTACCCGGTAAAGCGTCTGCTTAATGGCAAGCACATTTTTGTCCTCCGCGGCCCTTCGGACGAAATCAACGACGGTTTCAAAGCTTTCGTAAGGGTGGTGTACCATCCGGTCTTTTTCGCGGATTGCTTCGAAAATATCGTCGTATCCCCAAAAATCGGCCGGCGGATAAACCGGCGTAATGGGTTTAAAGCAAAGGTTTTCAAAATCCGGAAGGGATGCAAACTTGGAAAAGAAGGTTAAATCCAGCGGGCCGGGTAACTGATAGATGTCATCGGGCTGGATATCCAGCATATCGATCAGGAATTCCTGCGTTTCCGCGTCGCTTTTTTGCAGCAATTCCAGGCGGACGGGTTTCCCGCGCTTTCGCTTCTTAATCGATTTTTGGATTTCGATTAACAAATCCTCCGCTTCTTCGTCAATATCGAGGTCGGAGATCGGGGTGATGCGGAAGGGACAGGCTGCCCGGATATCGCTCAGTTCGAACAGTTCTCCCATTTTATAAATAATGACGTTTTCCAGCAGCACATAGGCC
>JAAYWU010000081.1 GCA_012516295.1 Clostridiales bacterium
CGTCCAGCCAGCATTCGTCAATCCCGAAGGATTCCACCTGATTTGTATAGCAAAGGTAAATTTGTTTGATTAAATTTGAAAAATAATAATACCGGCTAAAATGAGGCGGAACAATGAAAAGGTCGGGGCATTTCCTTTTCGCCTGCCAGACCGTTTCGGCCGTTTTTACGCCGCCCCGCTTTGCGCATTCATTTTTCGCAAGGACAATCCCGTGGCGGTCTTCCACACTACCGCATACCGCAACGGGGCGCTCTTTCAGCTCGGGATGATCCCTGCATTCAACGGAAGCAAAAAAATTATTCAGATCGCAATGCAGGATGATCCGTTCCAACTTTCCGCCTCCTTTCATCCGTTCTTTTTTTAATTATACATCAGAACTTATGTTCTGTAAACAAGAAATAATTTATTCTTCATTCACATAAATTTGCGATTGGAATTCGAACAGAGTATAATGTTATTATTCGATATTAGGAGGAAAGGCAATGGTATCTCGTTCTTTCAGCATGGGGCTGTACGGCATGGACGCTTTTGTGGTCACGGTGGAAGCGGATGTGAGCGTCGGATTACCCGGTTTCGACGTGGTAGGCCTTCCGGACGCCGCAGTAAGAGAGTCGCGTGACCGGGTGCGTTCCGCCATGAAAAACTGCGGTTTCACATTTCCCGTACATAAAATAACGGTGAACCTTGCACCGGCAGACAAGCGCAAGGAAGGGCCGATTTACGACCTGCCGCTTTTTATAGCCCTTATGCAGGCCCGCGGGCAGCTTGGGGCGGATTTAGAGGACAGCGTATTTATCGGGGAACTGTCCTTAAACGGTGAGGCCCGGCCCGTACGCGGGATTCTTCCGATGGCAATACAGGCGCAGAAAAGCGGTTTCCGCAAGCTGTATATTCCCGCGCAAAATGCCCCCGAAGGCGTTGTTGTTGAAGGAATCACCGTCTACCCCGTAAAGGATTTGCCCTCCCTGATCCGGCACCTGACCGGGGAGGAAAAAATTCTTCCCGCCGGTAAAAACACGGATACCCCTTTCACCTTCGTCCCACTCCCGGATTTTTCGGAAGTACGCGGCCAGTTTGAAGCGAAGCGCGCGCTGGAAATTGCGGCGGCGGGCGGGCACAATGTCCTTTTAATCGGTTCTCCGGGCGCCGGCAAGAGCATGCTTGCGAAACGGCTTCCTTCCATCTTGCCGGATATGACTTTCGAAGAAACCATTGAAACAACAAAAATACACTCGATAGCGGGAACCATGCCGGACGGGGTTTCCTTAATACGAACCCGGCCGTTCCGCTCACCGCACCATACGGTATCCCCCGCGGGGCTTTCCGGCGGCGGGAGCATCCCGCGCCCGGGGGAGATGTCCCTTGCGCACAACGGCGTTCTGTTTTTGGACGAGCTACCGGAATTTTCACGTAGTGCGATGGAGGTTCTGCGCCAGCCGATTGAAGACGGGAAAGTGACGATTTCCCGCGTAAACGGAACCATATCCTATCCCTGTACGGTCATGCTTGTCGCCGCAATGAACCCCTGCCCATGCGGGTACTTCGGGCATCCGACAAAGCCCTGCACCTGTACCGCCAACGCTGTCTCCCGGTATCTTTCCCGCGTTTCCGGCCCGCTGCTTGACCGGCTCGATTTGCACATCGAGGTGCCGCCCGTCGAATTTGATGAAATCAGTTCAGACGAAAAGGCCGAGAGTTCCAGCGTTATAAAAGCCCGCGTTAATGCGGCGCGGAAGATACAGAACGAACGGTTCAAGGGCACCTCCATTGCCTGCAATGCCCGCATTACACCGGATATTCTGCACGAAACCTGCCGCTTAAGCGACCCTAGCCGAGCACTTCTGAAAAAAGCATTTGAAAAGCTCGGCCTTTCCGCACGGGCTTACGACCGGATACTGAAAGTATCCAGAACCATTGCGGATCTGGACCAAAGCGAAGAAATTGAGCCAAGGCATATTGCGGAGGCAATCCAGTACCGAAGCCTGGACCGGAAATACTGGATGAAGGAATTATAAAAAATCCCCCTGCGGGTTTGGACCGCAGGGGGTGGTAGAAGGAATCTTAATATTTATCGTTATCGGAAGGGATCTCCTCGAGGCTGCCGGATGCTTCCGGCTCGGAAAATTCAATGCCAGTATTCTGCCGGATTTCGCCGGATACATCTCTGAGCTTCAGCGTAGATAAAATATTCTTCAACTGCTGCGCCTGCCCGTTTAACTCCTCACTAGCCGCAGCGCTTTGCTCCGCAGTAGCGGAGTTCGTCTGTACAACCGCAGAAATCTGATCGACTCCCAATGTAATCTGATTGATGGAAGACGCCTGACCTTGAGAGGATTTGGAAATTTCCCGGATCAAATCCGTTGTATTCTTCACTTTTTCAATAATCGCATTGAGTGATTCTTCGGTTTCACTCGCAATCCACGAGCCGTTTTCAACAGCTTTGATGGAGTTCTGAATTAGCAAGGTGGTATCTTTCGCCGCTTCTGCGCTCTTGCTTGCAAGGTTGCGGACTTCATCGGCAACAACCGCAAAACCCTTGCCCGCCGATCCGGCCCTTGCCGCTTCAACCGCAGCGTTCAGCGCAAGAATGTTGGTCTGGAAGGCGATATCCTCAATGGTCTTAATAATCTTTTCAATCTGCTTGGAGGATTCGTTAATCTCCACCATTGCGTTAACAAGCTGCCGCATATGTTCATTTCCGCGTTCCACTTCCTCGGAAGCTTCAAGCGAATACTGATTTGCCTGCTGTGAATGATCCGCGTTCTTATTGACTTCTTCGGCAATTTCAGTAATGGACGCAGAACGCTCCTGAATCGAGCTGGCTTGCTCCGTAGCCCCCTGTGACAAAGCCTGCGCGGCGCTCGAAACCTGATCGGAACCGCTGGCTACCTGATCCGCAGACTGGTTAATTTCCGTAAACATACGGTTCAGATTTTCAGTAATTGCATTCAGCGAATCTTTAATGGTTACAAAGTCGCCTTTATAATCCTCCTCGGGTTGAATCGTACAGTCTCCGCACGAAAGGCTGTCCAGCTCAAGTGCAATTTCGCCGATATATCTTGTAAGTGTTTCAATTGTATTCGAAAAAGAATCCGCTAAATCGCCGAGTTCATTGCGGGCGCGGATAACGGGGACTTCGGTATGCAGATCGCCCTCCGCAAGCAGTTTAATCCTTTGTACAAGGTTTTCAATGGGCTTGGTAATCGTATTGGCGATCCGAACAGCAAAAATGCTGGAAATAACAATAAACACAAGCAGCAGAACACCCGTAATGAAAAGGGATATGTAATAAGATCGCATCATCTCGCTGTAATCTGCGCTGACACCCAACGACCAGCCGTCTGTTTCGTCGATCGGGCAGTAGGCAACCAGTTCACGGACACCGTCGATTGTAACCGTTTGGCTTCCTGTCTTACACGCGATCATCTCCTTGACAAGGGAAGCCGCGCTGTCATAGGAATGATTCTCCTGCGCCTTTTCAATATAGTTGATAAAGTTGTTGACATTATTCCGGTCTTTATGCGCTATGAATTTCCAGTTTTTATCAACAATAAAGCCATATCCCTTATTCCCGACCGATACGTTGTCAATCATTTTCGCAAAGGTATCGCTTGACAAGCTTGCGTAGACAATCCCGTTATAATTTGACCCGTTGTTAATTTTCGCCGCAACAAACATCACAATGCCGGAATCCGTCTTTCGTGTAACCGTACTGGAAATGTACGTCTGGCCGGCGATGGCTTTTTGGAAATAATCGCGGTCGCTGATATCTGTTCCATTTGTTGTTTTTCCACTTGCGTCGGCTAAATTAACATCTTCAAAGCCATATTGTTCGCTAAGTTTTGTCAACAGGACTTTTTGCGCAGCCGGATCCGTTGCGTCCGTTATCTGACTTTCACTTGCAATGGCTTCCGCTTTGATTTTTAATGCTGCAATTGCATTTTTAACAGCTTCATTATAGGAATTTGCATTCGACTGTACCATGGAGACCATGTTATTTTGACAGTTTTTATAGATTATAAAACCGTTTGCTATACTGCATACAAGACTAACCGATACGGTAAGCCCCACCATTCCTAAAAGCAATGCTTTTTTTAAACTAGTTCTTTTCCCTTTTTTGTTCATTTATTCCACGTTCCTTCTTAGTTGTATAAAAAATACAGTACAAGAAAAGATACGCGTCCTTTTGCATACAGCAAAATTCGAGCGCTTTTCTTCGTAAATTATATCAACGGTATTTGAAATTAAGCGGAAACCCTAAAAGGTGTTTGATGTATTAAATGCATCATTTATTCAATTTTTGAATAATAATCCCTGCAATCGCATGGATAGGCGCTTGTTTCACAACGGCGCCGATATCAAACGCAACCATCGGCATCCCATAAACAACACTGGTCTGTTTGTCCTGTCCGATTGTAAAGGAGCCGCTTTTGCGCATCTCAAGCAAGCCGCTGGCGCCATCCCTGCCCATACCGGTCAGGATAACCCCAATGGCATCCTTCCCCGCCGTTTTCGCAACCGAACGGAACATAACATCTACCGAAGGACAATGGCCGCTGACTTTTTCGCCCTTGGTACACTTTACATAATAGCCCTTGTAATCCTTTTCAAGGGTCATATGTTTGTCGCCCGCGGCAACCAGCGCCTGCCCCTGTTTCACACGATCACCATTCTGCGCCTCCAATACAGTAAACTTACACAGCTTGTTGAGCCTGTCCGCATACATTTTCGTAAAGCCGACCGGCATATGCTGTACTATTAAAATACCCGGAATATCCGCCGGAAGCTGTTTCAAAATTTCAGCGGTAGCCTCCGTTCCCCCGGTAGAGGCCCCAATAGCGATGATATGTTCACTATTTGCGCTTTTGGAAAGCGCAGGCAAAGGTAAAGAAGCCGCCGACGCCGGCGTTTTCTTTACCTTTGCGGATGAAGCAACTTTTATCTTTTGACTGAGTTCCTGCGAAAAAACAGCGAAATCCTCACTACTTTTCAAATTCGGCTTTTGAACAAAATCAACAGCACCTGCGCTCAACGCCTCAAAAATCCCAATATCCAGCGAGCTTACAAGAACGACGGGCAAAGGATGTGCAGGGAGCAGCTTTTTTAAAAAATCGGTTCCTCTGCTATCCGGCATTTCCACATCCATTGTAACGACATCCGGCGATAATTCCTTTATTTTTTTCTCTGCTTCCGCCACATTTCCCGCGGTTCCAATAATCTCGATATCCGGATTATTCAGCAGCGCTTTCTGCAACGCCGTGCGAAAAAAAAGCGAATCATCAACAATAAGAACTCTGACCCTATGATTTATCGGCATCTAAAATTATCCTTTCCGATATATTGAAGGTTCAACATATATGAACGGGGATGTGTCCCTCTGAACCGTTTCAGAATGCCCAATAAACAGATAACCGCCTGATTATAATCCATTATAAAATTTATTGATCAAAGCGTTTTTCGTGGGTTGATCAAAATAGATCATAACATTCCTGCAAAAGATCAGATCAAAAGGCTGTTGATACGGAAAAGGATCCATAAGATTCAGCCGCTTGAAAATAACCTGGTTCCGAACTTCATCCTTCAGTTCATAATATTCGTCCCCCTGCTTATTAAAATACTTCATTTTCCACGTTTTGGGAAGCTCTTTTAACGATTCTTCACCATAAACCCCGTTTTTTGCAGCCTCCATTGCTTTCAAGGAAATATCCGTTGCCAGAATCCGGAAATCCCAGCTTGCTTTTTTTATACCGAAGTATTCCATCATCGTCATGATGGTCGTGTATGCTTCTTCCCCAGAAGAGCAGCCGGCACTCCAGATACGGAGGACTTTACGGGTATTTGTTTTTTCCTGCATCGGAAGGAAAACTTTCCTCATGAATTCAAAGTGAGCAGGCTCCCGGTAGAAATACGTATGATTTGTCGTCAGCTTATTGAGCATCAACGTAACTTCATCGGACTTGTTTTGCTTAACCAGATTAAAATAATCCGTAAAATTTGTGAAGCCCTTGCTTACCAGGACAGCCTGCATCCTGGATTCAATCAGCTGCCTTTTCTTTGTAAGATTAATGCCATAATTGCTTTTTATATAAGTAACAATATCGTTAAATTCTTTATCTGTCAGGCGTATCATCGTTTTCCTCCGCGTTTAATCCTTCGGGTAAAGGAAATTAATTGTTATTGTAAAGGTTGAGTATATCCAGTATCAGGCTGATACTGCCGTCGCCCAGAATAGCGCAGCCGGTAATGCCGGTTTCCTTGACATTATATTTATTAAGATATAACGGAAGGGATTTAACAACAACCTGCTGCTCGCCTAAAAGCGAATCTGCAAAAATGCAGAACGACTTTTCGTGTGTTTCAACCAAGATAACAATTCCGCTGCTGATATCCGTAATTTCCGTCTCAATGCCAAACACCTTGTGCAGGCGGACAACCGGATAATAC
>JAAYWU010000082.1 GCA_012516295.1 Clostridiales bacterium
AGGATTTCCCCGGTGTTTCCGGAGGCAATGCCGTCGTTAATAATATCCGACATATAATCCGGCAAGGCAAGGTCGCAGTATGCCTGGCCAAACAGAAGTGCAATCGCCGTTAAAAAATGTGTTATGTACGGCGTGCAGTATTTCATGAGTCTTGTCATACGGTCACCACCTCCTAAAAACCAAATTTTCTATATGGTACTACAGTACCATAATAATTTCAACTGGTATAATAATGATTAAATTTGGTTGCAATATAATTAATTTAGTTATAATTACCCTTGATTTATTTTGGAAATCTCTGGTACTATAATCGTTGAAAACATAATGGGCCCAATACAGAAAGGAGAATGCAAAATGCCGGAAGGGAACGAAAACGATACGAAAAGACTCATTCGCGAAACCGCGACGCGCCTTTTCCGCGAAAAATCCTTTGAAGCCGTTACCCTCAACGACATTTGCAAAGCCAGCGGAATCAATAAGCATACGTTTTACTACTATTACAAATCGAAAGACGAACTGCTGAAAGAATTTTATTGTTTCCCATGGCAGCTTACCCCCGCGGAAGTGACCGCGATCCTGACTTCCGACAACTATGTCGAGCAAATGTTTCTGATAATTGAAAAGTACACGGATTTTGTAAAAAAAACCGGAGTACACATCATCCGTCAGATTTTTATTAAAAATCTGACGCAGGACGTCGGCACCTTCCGGGTCAGCAACGATATCCTGGAAATTGCCAAACTGGAAATGAGCATCATTAAAAAAGGGCAGCAGCACGGCCAGTTCCACAACACCTCCGACCCAAAGGTGCTGGTGGTTCTTCTGCATCAGGTGCTGCATTCGGTCAGCTTGATGTGGGCCGTTTTCCACGGCGAATTTGATATAAGCAGGAGCGCCCGTTATCTGCTGGAAGGCCTGCTGGATGTAGACGCTTCCTACCGGATTACGGACGAGCAGGATTTGGATAAGTTTACGAACCTGTTTAACGGAATCATTCATAAGCATACGGGACAAAACTTTTCCCCGGACGATGAAAAAGGGAGTGCGGAGGAAAAAAGGCAGTAACGGATTTGAAAAAACAATCGCCTGAATTCGTCAAGCTAAAAGCCCCCGGCAGTACCGGGGGCGAATGAGAAAAAAAGATAATAGGAAAACACGCCCTGCGTGCGCTTTGGAAGCTGCTGCAAGGCGTGTTTTTGATTCTGGGGGAACGCGGTTTTTACTTTTTAATCGGAAAATAGACTTCGGTTACGAATTCCTCCGGAGCAACGTTGTCATCGTACCCTTTGATATACAGCTCGAACGGGGGACCCGAAATCGTATAGCCTTCCCTGTCAATCCATTCCATCAATGCGGTGTAGCATTGGTTAAAATTCTCATACGGGCCGACATGGGTGGCAAAACAGCAAAGGCCCGGGTCAAGCTTGCGGACTGTACCGGCGCTGCCTTGTGGAACCTCCGCGCCGACGTCGATATCGGTGGCGTCTAGGTTAAACTCGCTGTCGTGATAGACCGTCAAAAGCGGGCCGCACGGCTTGACTTTATTGCGCTCCATTTCCGCAAACAGATCGCCGTAAGCCCTTGGAAAGTCCTTCACGCCCATCCGCCTGCGCAGGCTGAAAATCGTTTTTGGCTGGAACGAAACCGTCTTTATCAGATAATTGATTTCCATAATACTGTCACACCTTTCAATTCGTTTGAGATCCTCCTCCATCTGGAGAAGGACGGACTCTTGCTCCCGAATCTGCCTTTGCAGCTCGGTCCTTTTCTGATTGATTGCTTCTTTCAGGTATGCCGCGTCGTCTTTCGAAAGGATTCGCGCAATTTCGGGCAGGGTAAACTGATACTGCTTTAACTTGGAGATCAGCAGGATGTCCCGCAGCTGGGAAACCCGGTAATAGCGGTAACCGGAAAAATCGCTGACATAGCCCGGTTTAAAAAGGCCGATCTCATCATAATATCTTAGCGTTTTTGCAGACACCCTGCTGATTTTGGAGAATTCTCCGATGGTAAGCATTTTATCAACTCCAGCTTTTCTTTAGAACATGTTCTGCTATGAGTATAAGCGTTCCAGCAAGGGGAAAGTCAAGGGTTTTTTCATAAAAAAAAGTACTGCCCCGAAAACGGAGCAGATGATTTTACAAGCGAATCACGATTTATAAACCGCGTTGCGGTATTCGTTGGGTGACATTTGCTTAATCTTTTTAAAGACCCGCGAAAAATGATTAACATCGTTGAATCCCAGCAAATCTGAAATTTCGTAAATCTTTAAAGAAGGATCTTTCAGCAGCTCTTCCGCTTTCTTGATTCGCGTTTGGTTCAGCAGGTCACAGAAACTCATATGTGTATATTTGTTCAAAAGCTTGCTGAGGTACCACTGGCTCACATACGCTTTTTCCGCAAGCTCCGTAAGCGTCAGTTTCTCTGCGTAATGAAGCTCTATGTATTTTAAAGCTTCCCGCACAATAAAGTTATTTGCCGGGCTTGCCTCCTGTAATTCTTCCGCTGCCTTCTCTTTTGGTTCCGCCGCCCCTTTATGCTGCTTTCGCAAATTTTCCGTCATGACCTGCAGCGCTTCCTCCAACTCATCCATTTTCGAAGGCTTCAGCAAAAATCTTGTTACGCCGATTTGAATTGCCCGCGTCGCATACTCAAAGTCCCGGTATCCCGTGAGTACGGTAATCTGCATATCGGGGAACTCGCCCTTCAACCCGGCCAGCATGGTAAGCCCGTCCATATTCGGCATTTTGATATCGGTAAAAAGAATATCCGGCTTGTTCTCCCGAATCACTTTTGCACCGGATTCCGCATCCGATGCAACGGCGACAACCCGGCAGTCATATTTCGCCCAATCGACCACCTTTTGAAGGCCTTCTAAAATAATATCTTCATCATCAACAAGAATTACTTTAAACATGTTGAATTCCTCCGAATCATCCTACTGAGATTATAACACAGAATACAGAAAAAACGGATATATTTTTGCGGTAAGCAAAATAAATTCAAAAAAGCCATGTAACCGCAAAAACATTATTGTCCGTGGAGGAAGCGTATCTGTGCTATCAAGCATTCTATGCCGGAGGAAAATAAAAACTGCACCAAAAAGGCAGCCGCAGTTTGCGGCCGCCTTTTTTGGTGCTTATGCAAGAGAGAGAAATTGTTTTAAGATGTCGCTGGTTTCCCGCGCACCCTCCAAAGTAGGCATTTCGCAAAAAATCCGCAGCAGCGGTTCCGTACCGGAAAAGCGCGCAATAATCCAGCCTTTATTTTTAAAGTAAACCTTACAGCCGTCCATATAGGACACCTTTTCGATTTCGTATGGAAAATCCGGAAGCCGCTTATCGCTCAGCAGGATTTCCATGATTTTATCTTTTTCTTCCTGTGAAAACCGAAAGTCGGATTCCTCCATTTCACAGTTCCCGTACCGGTCGGTAATTTCGCTGTATATCTCCGACAGGCTGCGTCCTGTGGCTGCAATCATTTCCACAAGCAGCGAAGCCGCGTAAATGCCATCCTTGCCCTGAATATGTCCGCGCACGGTAAGTCCGCCGGAAGATTCCCCACCGATAATCGCATTTGTTTCCGCCATCTTTGCGGAAATATATTTAAATCCAACCGGAACTTCATAGCAGGTTTCGCCGAAGTCCTCGGCAATACGGTCAAGCAGATGGGTGGTGGCAATGTTCCGCACCGCCGCTCCGCGCCATCCTTTAAATTTCATAAGGTAATAATAGAGCATGACCAGTATTTTGTTCGGATGCAAAAACTCAGCCCTGTCATTAATTACACCGAGCCTGTCTGCATCGCCGTCGGTCGCGATTCCAATATCGCAGTGATTCTCCTCAACATAATTTGTCAGCCCGGTAAGGGTTTTGCTGTTCGGTGCGGGCAGCCTGCCCCCAAACAAGGCATCGTGCCGTTCATGGATGACGTCCACATTACACCGCGCCGTCATCAGAATGGTTTGCAGCGCCGTTTTACTGACCCCGTACATCGGGTCAAGCACGATTTTGAGGTTGCGGCTTCGAATCGCGTCCATGTTGATAGAACGGATAATGCTGTCAATGTATTGATTCATCGGATCAATCATTTCTATCAGGCCGTTCCTTACGCCGTCTTCAAAGGAAATCCGCTTGATTTCCATCGGGTCGATGTCTTTTATGTACTGCTCCAGTTCGCCTGTCAAAGCTTCGTCGGCATCCCGTCCGCCCTCCATAAAGACCTTAATTCCGTTGTAAATGGCGGGATTATGGCTGGCGGTCACCGCCATACCGTAAGGCAGCCCATAATATTTCACCGTAAACATAATCAACGGAGTAGGCGATTCCCTGTCAATCAGGCGGCAGAGGATTCCCTCCCCCGCCATAACCTCCGCAGCCCATTTGGCCGCCTCTTTTGAAAGGAATCTCCTGTCATATCCGATTACGAAACCATTTGCAGCGTTGCCCTGATCCTTCAGCTTTCTGGCAATTGCCGCCGTTAACAACTGGACATTTGCCTTCGTAAATTCATCGCCGATTACGGCGCGCCATCCGCCTGTTCCAAATTTAATCATATTTTCATCCCACTTTCCTCCGTACATAAAACCGCTCTGCACGGCGAGCATTTTTTCCGTTTACCCCATAACAACATGAACGCTGTGCTGCGTTCCCGCTTTCTGCACCGGAATCCAACCGGAAAGGATTTTTCCGTCCATCTCGATTGTTTTGACCCCCTTACTGACGCCGCACGGATTCTCAACATGAATCCGATAGACAGCGCCGCGCCAAACGCGGGTCACGTCAAAGCTGCCCCAATCCTTTGGAATGCACGGGTCAACAATCAGGTGGTCGAAATCCGGCCTTATGCCAAGAAGGTACCGGGTTGCGGCAAAATACGCCCAACCGCCGGAGCCTGTCATAAACGGATGCCTTGCCCGCCCGAAGGCGGTATGGTCTTTTCCCATTACAAACTGGCAGTACGAGTAAGGTTCCGACTGCCGAACCTCTATTTCATCATTTTGGTTATAGGGCAGCAGGGCATTGTAAAATTTCATAGCCCTGTCTCCCCGCCCAAGCACTGCCTCGGCACACCAGGCCCACGGATTCGGATGGCTGAAAATCGAGCCGTTCTCCTTAACGCCCGGATAAACCCGCGTGACAAAGCCGATTTCGTCATCACTTTTCGTATAAGACGGCGCATTGAGCATCAAGCCGTATCGTGTATAGAGGTATTTGTCAACAGAATCCATTGCCTTAACCGCACGATCGCGGTCAGCCACGCCGGAGAAAACCGCCCAGGCGTTGGATTCGATATGTACCTTGCCTTCCTTGTCGTCATGCGTGCCAATTTTTCGGCCGCTGCCGGTAATTCCCCGAATATACCACTCCCCATCCCACAGGTTGTCGTTGCATGCCTTTTTTACCTTTGCAGCCATCTTTTCATATTTTTCCACTTCCTCCGTTTTCCCGATGAAGCGGGATAAAGCGAGAAAATGCTGGAGCGCCCAGTAGTGCAGGAAGGAAACCATTGCGCTTTCTCCGCCGCCTAAATTCAGGCAGTCATTCCAATCGGCGCGAAGCCCCTTACAGATTCCCGTTGCGCCAACCTGTTCGGCGGAAAAATCAAGAATTCGCATCATGTGCTGATAGACCGTACCTTCCCCGCCGTCGGCGTAGGTAACCATTTCATCCAGCAGGGAAACCTCCCCTGTTTCTTTAATATATTCGCTGATTGCGGCAACCAGCCACAGCGCGTCGTCCGAGCAGGCGTCCTTAATTCCGTGAACCTTTTCCTCCATACTGGGAGTGGGGATCACCGTCGGGGATTTGAAGCTTTGCTGTTTTCCCTGAAGTTTCGGGTCAAACCACTCCGGCTGAAACAGATGCAGTCCGTATCCCTGCTGCGTCAGGCCGCGGCAAAGCTCAATAATGCGCTGCCTGCACTTTTCCGGATTGGAGGACGCGATGGTCATTGCATCCTGTGAGGTGTCGCGGAAGCCCAGCCCGGTTCTGCCGCCCACTTCAATAAACGAAGCGAACCGCGAAAACATAATGTTGACTTCGGCCTGATACAAATTCCAAATATTCAACGAAGTGTTCATTCCCTGATTCGGGGTGCTTACCTGCAGCTTGCTGAGCTTTTCGTTCCAGAAGGCGGCAAGGTCGGCAAACGCTCTGTCCACATTGGCGGGATCGGAATATTTTTCCCTCATAGGAATGGCCTCTTCCCGTTTTCCTTCCCCCAAAAGGAAGGCGATCCGAATATCCTGTCCGGGCTGCAAAACGAGGTTCTTTTGCAGGGCGGCACAATGGTTGCCGGTTTTTTCAAAGCTGCCGGTACATTCTCCTCTCTCTACTGCAATCGGATTTCGTTCATCGCGGTATGCTCCCAAAAAGCGGTCCCGCAGGCAGTCGAATCCGTCGGGCTCAAAGCTGGAGGTAAACCACTGGTACCCCGATTCTTCATAATAAAGGTCATATTCAATGATGCCGTCGGCATAACTCGAACCGGATGCGTACAGGCTCATCTGAAAATTCTGATTATCCATATCAATTTGGTGGAACGAGAATTCAATGTAAGAGTATACGCTGAGACGGCGGGGCCGGGAGCTGTGGTTTTTCAGTACCACATCCCACAATTCGACCGGCTCGTTCAGGGGAATGAAAATGGTTTGACAAGCGGAAATCCCATTGTAATCACAGGCGTATTTCGAATAAGACAGCCCATGCCTGCATTCGTATTTCGCTTTGGTCAAATCCTTTCCAACGGGCTGCCACGAAATGCTCCAATACTCGCCGGTATCGTCATCGCGCAGGTACACATAATGGCCGGGGCGGCTGATCGGCGCATTGGGGCGAAAGCGCGTAATACGGTGGTACTGGGGAGATTTATAAAAGACATAACCGTCTGCGGATTGGCTGAGGACCGCGCACATATCGTTTACACCGATATAATTTGTCCACGGAACCGGTGTGTTTACGTGATCAATGACATATTCTCTATTTTCATCGTCAAAATAGCCGTATCGCATTCTCCCAATTCTCCTTTTACTTATATTCTGTATAAAATAAATTATAGAACATATCCGAAATACAATGAATAACAGATGTTGTACTTAATTGTATATTCTTGTGTAGCTTCCGAAAAAGCCGAACCCGCTTAACTCCGCGCTTCCATTGCCGAATCGGGTGCGTCGGCTATGCCCTTTCCCGCTAAGAAAATTCAGCACAAAAAGAGCCGGCACCGCTAAAACGGCGCCGGCCTTTGTAAAGTAAAGATATTCTGCAAACAGCTTTATTTGTCTCATTCAATCTCGTAATTTTTAATTAAATTGTCCATTGTGCTTGGAACCTGTGCGGTAAGAATCAAGCCGGTTTCGGTGTACTCCTCGTTTTCCACCGTGCCGTCGCGCCGAATCTGCGCCGCCAGCCCGCTTTGCTGAAAGGGCAGCAAAAGCTTTACCCTCTTTGTTTTTACCGGAAGATTCGCTTCGATCGCGGCCAGCAGCTTATCCACTCCGGTGCCGTTTGCCGCGCTGATTCGCACGGAGTTGCCCATAAAAGGAATTACGCTGGCTCCCGTCAGAAGATCGCATTTATTAAATACGGGAATGATCGGGCGCCCTTCGCAGCCAAGCTCGGCTAAAAGCTCCGCTGTTACCTTTAAATGCACCTGGGCTTCAGGGCTGGACGCGTCGCAGACATTCAAAAGGATGTCCGCTTCGGCGGCCTGTTCCAGCGTAGAGCGGAACGCCTGCACCAAATGGTGCGGCAGGCGGCGAATCAGGCCGACCGTGTCAATCAGCATCACCGTTGTGCCGCAGGGCAGCTTCAGCGCCCGCGCCGTGGGGTCAAGCGTGGCAAACAGCATATTTTCCGCCAGAACGCCCGCCTTCGTCAGGCAATTCATCAAAGTGGATTTTCCGGCGTTCGTATAGCCGACCAGCGCAACCGTAATAATTCCGTCCTTTTTCCGGCGGCGGTTCATCAGCCCGCGGTGCTTTTCCACTTCCGCAAGCTGTTCGTTCAGCGTGTTGATGCGCCTGCGGATATGGCGGCGGTCCGTCTCCAGCTTGCTTTCGCCCGGGCCGCGCGTTCCGATTCCTCCGCCAAGGCGGGAAAGCGCGGTCCCTTTTCCGGCCAGCCTCGGCAGCATATATTTCAATTGGGCAAGCTCCACCTGAAGCTTGCCTTCTTTGCTCCTTGCCCTTTTTGCGAAAATATCCAGAATCAGCATCGTTCGGTCCACGACGCGCACCTTGCTGATTTCCTCAATATTGCGGATCTGGGTCGGGGATAATTCGCAATCAAAAATAAGCAGGTTTACTTCATGCTTTTTGCAGAAATCCGCCATTTCCTGCATCATGCCCGACCCCACACAGGTCGCTTTATCCGGCGAAGGCCGTTTCTGCGTAATCGCGCCGAAAGGCTCCGCGCCCGCGCTTCTCGTAAGCTCATACAGTTCCGCTAAGGAAGCGTCCGCATCATAATCGCCGGTATCCACTTCCACCAGCAGCGCACGCTCGGTTTCCTCTTTCATTTCATGCAGATCCAACCTGCTCATCTCCATTGCGACAAATTTCCCGAAAAAGTATCTTTATTTTAGCTTATTCGCTTTCAGATTGCAAATAAATTATTGCATCTCATTTATCGAAACGCAATGTAGGTATAGTCTTCTCCATCGCTGTTAAAATGATTGTATATTCCTCCGTTGGACGGGATTTTCTGGGACTGGCATACGGTTAATTTGCAAACACCCAGGTTTACTCCCAGGCTGTTTCCCTCCTTTGTGGCAAAAGCCAGGTTGCTTTTATTATATCCGCCGTTCGGCATGTACAGGCTGCAGGCAGTAAGCGGCGCGAACACGATGACCAGCCTTGCGTCAAAAGGCAGGGCAATATCCTGTTTCGGCTCCCCGTTCCCGCAGTAGCTTCCAATGGCAATACTATCCTTCAACAATGTCCGGTCGTCGGCAGACAGGTGCATGTCCGTATTGCGGAAGTGCGACGTCAGAATGCTGTCCAGCAGCATGTTGTCCTCCACAAAATCTTTTCGCATCGGCTTGTCTGTTCCCGCCCAGCAGTTGAACCCCAGGCTCGTTTTGTTGTTTGTCGGCATAAATTCCTCCTTATAATTGCATCCGGCCGCCGCCGTAATTATCCACCGCATCCCATGTAAGGCCCATTTCCTCCAGCGCGTCAAACGTCTGGTTTTCTCCGTCGATATTGTTCCATGAAATGCTTCGAAAATCCAGCTCCGCGTTTAAATGCGCCGGAAGGAATAATTTGGCAGCCCGTTGGATGGAAAGCCCCTGCTCGCTTTTGGCGTCGGCATCCTTGCAGTTTACATAAATCAATTTTTCCGAGATAGATTCACAAACTTCCACATCGGTCCCCGGGACGGACAGCGCGTATTCCATATCCTTTCGGGTAAACGAATTCGGCGTGATCGCGCAACGTTTAAGAATCCGGCCGCGCCGTTCCTGCGTGGTTCCGGCCGGCTGAAGCCGCAGCAGGCTTTCCCGGTTCAAAAGGCCGTAGCCCGAAGCGGTCGCAACATAGCTTTCCCTTTGCAGCTCTGTCAGCGCTTCAAAAGCCATATCCAGTCCGACCGCATACGCCTGCAATTCATAATCCACCTGCGTTGTTCCGTCTAAGGCATACAGCCCTGTCGCCCTCAAGCTGGAAACCATCGATTCAAGCGCGCGCATCAGCCCACCCCCGCGTGAGGGCCAATCTGTACCGTGCCGCAGACGGCAAGCTGGCTGGGAGCCATCTTTTTGTCGGTGATAACGGCGTTGTCAAACACATAATTCTTGATTTTTCCGGTGGAAAAGATATGGACGCCCAGCGCGGCTAAAATTACCGGCTCGCCCACCGACAAATCTTCAAAATACCTTCGGATTGCCTGTTCGCAGGCAGTTTTCGCCTCTTCGAACGGCACGTTGTCCGCGGGAGTTACATATACGCTAATGTTCACTTCCACCGTCTGTGCGGCGGAAACAGCCACGTCTACGTTTACCTCCCGCAGTTCGTCCAGTTCTTTCTGCACCTGGCTTACAATATCCGGCGAAGGCGCCCCTCCCCGGCCCCCAAGGTACACGCCGACGGTTCCCGCACCCCTTTCGCGCGGCACAACACCCACCGAATACACGCCGTCGTACTTCATGGCACATTCGCGGTAAAACGCCGCATTCGTCCCGTTGGAAATGCTTGCGTAGCTTTGCATCAGGCGGCTGCGCAGCTCACTATCGCTTTCGCTGTCCATTCCGCCGCGGAAGGGAACCGGATTTGTTACGGTTTCCAAAGCCGGGGGCGGCGTAACCATCTGCGTAACCGTGCCCGCCTCCGTATTGCCGCTCCGGCCGCCCTTCTCGGCTTTCGCCGGTACGGTGACGCTCAGCTCACCGCTTTGCAAAATTCCTTCCTGCGTTGTCACATAACGCACAGGATTTTCCCCCGCGGTGGAGCACACGGTTCCGGCGGGAATCACCGCGTTGTACCACAGCGCCGTACTGCGCTGAAAGGTAAGGCTCCCCGAAGCGGCCACGGACTGTTTCCGCGTCAGCCCGCGTTCCTGCGCGCGCAGCTCCAGCTGCTCCCCCTGTGCGCTCTGCGCGAATGTCTGCATCTTCAGCCACTCTACCGCGCTGCAAAGGGAATACACCTCCCCGGCAAGCACTTTCATGCGGATTCCGATATCGGACGCGTCGTCGGGCGAATAACCGGAGAGGGATGTAAATTTTTCCTTCATTGCGGTAAGGATTTGATTATAACTGTACATTACAGCTTCACCTCGATTTCGCTTTTTTCCTCCCCGCAGCAAAGCCGGACCACAACCGCGCACGGAGGGTTTCCGGAGCACGCGGCGCTTTCCACCGTTACCTGCGGCAGGGGGCGGAGCGCCTCCTGCGCCATGGTAATCGCTTTTTCATTCAGCCCGCTGCCGCCGGCCTTCAGCTCATGCAGCCGGCTGCCGAGCTGCGGGTCATACGCAAAACTTCCAAGCGGAATTTTCAGCCGGATTGCGGCGCGCTGCAAAAACTCCTGTTCTCCGCTAATCTGTTTCGGCCTTCCGTTCGGTCCGAGAAGGAAATCCCCGTTCTTCAATGCCGTATCCAAGCTATTCCTCCTTTTTCGCGGCAAAAACCTGGCCGTTGATGACAACCTCGCCGCTGTTTTTCAGGTAGATACACGCC
>JAAYWU010000006.1 GCA_012516295.1 Clostridiales bacterium
CGGCGAAATCCATGAACTCATCAAACTTTCAAACAACATCCGGAACAATCCGTGGGTATACCGGGAATCCTGTCGCGGTAAAATCATGGCTTCTTTGTTTACCGAACCGGCGGTTGCAGCCCAAATGGCGTTTCAGGCCGCAATGTATCGGCTTGGCGGCGAAGTGATTCGCTTTGATTCTCCGGACAGCACCTCATTTTTACGGCAAAGCAGTTTGAAAACTGCCGTCTCCGCCGTCGGCGGCTGCGCCGATCTGCTTGTATTGCGCAGTACGGCGGAGGGCACAGCGGCGGCCGCGGCGCTGTATTCCTCAAAGCCCGTTATCAACGCGGGGGACGGGGAGCATCTGCGTCCTTGCGAAACCCTTTCCGCTCTGGCGGCGATCAGCAATAAAAAAGGCAGGCTGGACCATTTATGCGTCGGCCTGTGCGGAAACTTAAAAAACAGCCCCGAGGCGCTTTCGCTTATCCAGACATTCATGCGTTATAAAGGAAACCGTTTTGTGTTGATTTCCTCCCCGGAAGATACGCTTCCGCAGTACATAAAAGACAGTCTGGATGCCGCCGGCTGCCAATATACCGAAGCGTCCGGTTTGGACGAAATGATTTCAGCGCTTGACGTGCTTTACATAACCTGTACAAAAAAGGAAAATATAGGAAAAGACGAACATACCGAACGGAAAAGAATTCTCAGCGTGAAGGTTCTTGGACGCGCCAAAAAAGACCTCATGGTCATTCCCTCTGAACTTTGCGGCGCGGAAATGGAAGAGGACGCCGCGGATGACGAGCGCGTCGTTGATCTGACAGAATACGGCCTGTATACCCGCATGGCGCTGATTCTGACGCTTCTGCAAAACGCCGGATCGTTTGGGAAACGAAAGGTTCCGCATTCCACGCACCCCAGCCGTTGCACAAATCCGAAATGCGTTACACGTACGGAGCCTTATCTGCCGAATTTATTCTCAGAGGCCGGTGATATGCTTGAATGCAAATACTGTGAAGGAAGAATGCTCATCTGACCGAAAGCTTCTTCTGGTTTTCTTCGGGTCGCCGCATAAAAACGGGACTTCCGCAAAGCTTCTGACAGCGTTTTTAGAGCCTTTTTATGGCAATGCGGAAATTCGAATCATCAATGCGTATGAACAAAATATCGCGCCCTGTTTAGGCTGCAATTTGTGCGCTTCGGAACAGGCCTGCTCCCAGCGCGATTTCGATGAGCTGGATTTTCTCATTCGCCGCGCGGATGCAATTGTTGTGGCAACGCCGGTGTACAATTTAGGATTTCCCGCTCCGCTGAAGGCGATCATCGACCGCACCCAAAGGTACTATGCCGCACGCTTTTCGCTCGGCATACCGAAACCGATTGAAAAGCATAAGACGGCCGGGCTGCTGGTTACCTGCGGCTCGCCCGGTTCGGAAGACGCGGATGTTTTGTACCGCCAGTTGAAAAGAGTTTTTTCGGTTATGAATACGGCGTTAAAGGGAATGGCCGTCTGGGCAGATACGGATGCCCAAGGCGGTCATTCCACCTTTGCGAATGCCCGGAAAGCCGCTCAGGACCTCGCGCTTGCCATACTATGTGAAATGTGTTATCATAAAATGTAGCCTAATTATTTGGGAGGATAAAAAATATGTCAGGCCATTCAAAATGGAACAATATTAAGCGCAAAAAAGAAAAGGCAGACGGCGCAAAGGCAAAAATATTTACGAAAATCGGCCGTGAGCTCGCCGTAGCGGTTAAACAGGGCGGCGGCCCGGACCCGAATGCCAATTCGAAATTGAGGGACTGCATTGCCAAGGCAAAAGCGGCAAATGTACCGAATGATAATATTGAACGAATCATCAAGAAAGCAGCCGGCGACGGTGACGATACAAAATATGAAAATATTACATATGAAGGATATGGCCCGAACGGGATTGCGGTGATTGTGGAAACGCTGACCGACAACCGGAACCGCACCGCCGGTGACGTACGCCATTATTTCGATAAATTCGGCGGCAACCTCGGCACGACCGGTTGCGTTTCCTTTATGTTTGCCCAGAAAGGCGTTATCGTAATCGAACGGGAAGGACTCGATGAAGACAAAGTCATGGAGGACTGCCTTGAAGCGGGTGCTTCCGATTTCCAGGCCAACGAGGATGTTTTTGAAATTTATCCGGAACCGGAAGATTTCAGCGGCGTACGCGACGACTTGGAGAAAAAGGGTTACGAATTCGTTTCCGCCGAGGTGGAAATGGTTCCGAATACCTATAC
>JAAYWU010000007.1 GCA_012516295.1 Clostridiales bacterium
ACCTTAAGGCTTGGCGCGCTCAGTTTTTGAAATTCCATGGGAAAGCCTCCTTTGTGGGCTGTGGTATGACCAAGACCAGGGTAATTTTACCATACAATACAACCGGATTCAAGGCATTATAATTATATAAAATGTTGAAATTACAACAAAATTATTGTGCTTTTTATATATTTATTATACTATCTACATAAGCATAAATGGTTAGATGATTATCTGGTAAAGCCACAGCTTGGCCTTACGTCAGATCGTCTTCATTCAAAAGGAGCGTGAAAGCATGAACGGATTTAAAGTTCTGCAGGTCAGGCAGAGTGTTTTTGCGGACAATGACCGCCGGGCCGAGGAACTGAGGCAGGAGTTGAAAAAACAAAGGGTTTTTCTGCTGAACCTGATGTCAAGCCCCGGCGCGGGAAAAACCACCCTTCTGTCCCGAACCATTGAAGCATTGGACGGAAAGCTGAAGGTGGGCGTGATGGAAGCGGATATTGATTCGGATGTGGACGCCAAAACCATTGAAAGCTTCGGCGCGAAAGTGATTCAGCTGCATACGGGCGGCATGTGCCACCTTGACGCAGACATGACCCGGCAGGGGCTTGAAGCGCTCGGAACCGGCGACGTGGAGCTTGCAATTTTGGAAAATGTGGGCAATCTCGTCTGTCCGGCGGAAATCGATACCGGCGCGGTGAAAAACGCAATGATTCTCTCCGTACCGGAAGGGGACGACAAGCCGCTGAAATATCCCTTGATTTTTTCTGTGTGCGATGTCGTGATCATCAATAAAACAGACGTCCTTCCATATTTTGATTTCGATATGGAAAAATGCAGCGCGAATATCCGGATGCGCAACCCGAAGGCAAAAATCATCCCGGTCTGCGCGCGTACGGGAGAGGGAGTAGACAAGTGGGTCGACTGGCTGTGCAATGAGGTAACGGCATGGAGGGGCCCGTAAACGATACCGGTAACATTCTGAATGGAGGGAAACAACAATGGCGGAATTAAGGCCGAAGATTGTAAAGCTTGCGAAAATGGTGGGCGGCATTGCAGGGGCGATGAACAAAATAGATGAAAACAGCCCCGAATATTATTCACTCAACGCTGTGGTTACGGATAACATGGCCGATGTGGCGCTGGCAATTGGGCTGCGCCAGCCCCGTACGCTCGACTATATCGTTGAAAAATGCGGCAAGTCCCGCGAAGAGACACAGAAGCTGCTGGAGAAACTGGCGGAAACCGGTGTTTGCAAGGTTTGGACGGAGAAGGACGGCAAGGACCGTTACTTTGTGAATATTTTCGCACCCGGCATGCTTGAGATGATGGTGAATAACCGCGAGCAGCTCGCGGCTCATCCGGAAATCGGCAAGGCGTTCGAGGAATACACCCGCAGGCGGCTCGCGCCGATGGCGCCGCTCTTTCCGGAAGGGCTTGCCATGATGCGCGTAATCCCCGTCGAAAGCGCAATCAAGGACATTCCCGATACGGAGCCGTGGGAACACCTTTCCTATTACCTTGACAAATATGATACATATAGTGTTTCGGACTGCTCCTGCCGGCAATCCCGCCGGGTGCTGAACGAGGGGTGCGGTCATCTTGAAAAAGATATCTGTATCCAGATGGGGACCGGCGCGGAGTATTATATCCGCACCGGGCGCGGGCGGCAGGTCAGCCGTAAAGAAGTCGAAGGAATTCTGAAATTTGCCGAGGAGAACGGTTTGATGCACGAGATGCCGCATACGGACGGTGTCGGTGAATCCGCGGCAATCTGTAACTGCTGCGGCTGTGCCTGCTTTTCAATGCGCCTGGCGACGCTCTTTAATACGCCGGATGGGATCCGCTCCAACTTCACCGCCGTATCCGACCCGGAAAAGTGCGTGGCCTGCGGCCAATGCGTGGAGAATTGTCCCACCAATGCCCTACGGCTGGGGCGGCGCTTATGTGCGAAAAATCCCGCGCCCGCGCATCCGGTCCGTACGGCGCGGGACCATATCTGGCGCGAAACGAACTGGAACAAGGACTACCGCGAAAACCGCAAGAATGTTGCAGAGGAAGGGACGGCTCCCTGTAAAACAGCCTGCCCGGCGCATATCGCCGTTCAGGGATATATTAAGCTGGCGGCGCAGGGCCGTTACAGAGAAGCGCTGGAGCTGATCAAGAAAGAAAATCCTTTCCCGGCGGTCTGCGGCCGTATCTGCCCGCATGCCTGTGAAAGCGAATGCACCCGCGGCGACCTAGACGCGCCGATCGCCATTGATGAAATCAAGAAGTTCATTGCGGATAAAGAGCTTGACAGCTCCTCACGTTACATACCGCCCATGCGCTATCATCTGGGCAATAAAGTTGCAATCGTAGGAGCCGGCCCGGCGGGGCTTTCCTGCGCCTACTACCTTGCGATTGACGGTTACCGCGTTACCGTCTTTGAAAAACAGGAAAAACTGGGCGGTATGCTCGCGCTGGGAATCCCTTCCTTCCGTCTGGAAAAAGACGTGCTGAACGCGGAGATCAGCGTCCTGCGTGACATGGGCGTGGAGTTCAAAACGGGCGGCGAGGGCGGCCGCGACATCACGCTTGACGAGCTTCGCCGCGAAGGCTACGAAGCGTTTTACCTCGCCATCGGCGCACAGGGAGGAAGGAAGCTCGGCGTTGAGGGCGAAGACGCACAGGGCGTCCTTTCCGGCGTCGATTTCCTGCGCGAAGTCAACCTTGGGCACGAAGCGAAGCTTTCGGGCAAGGTTGTGGTCATCGGCGGCGGCAACGTGGCGGTTGACGTGGCG
>JAAYWU010000008.1 GCA_012516295.1 Clostridiales bacterium
CCTTTAACACATCTGCGATAACATTTTTTGCGTTCATTTCATTTCCTCCAATAGTATTAATATAGAATTCGAATCAATCCATGTATCTTTCAAAGTTGTGCATATTGCGCAGATCATGCGCGGCGGGGTCCGCAAAATAACGGCTGTCCGTAATTTCCTGCCCAAGATAGCACTCATAATGGTAATCGTTCAAGGTCTGGATAAACTTGCCGAGGTGGTGCTTCCCGTCGCCCCAGACAAGGTGCCCGTACGGCTCGCCATCGACAAAATGCATATGCTGAATGTTGTCCCCGAACACCTGAAACCAATCCTCCAGCGTTTCGCCCGCAACCCCCATGGCGCAGGTATCCACCATCACTTTAAAGTTCGGGTGGTTTACCTCGTCGAACATCCGCTTCGCGCTTTCCCGATTGATTACAAGCTGGGATTCCTCGGGGCGAAGGGATTCCATGACCAGCGTAACGCCCTCCCGGCCGGCGACGTCCGCCAGGCGGCACAGCATTTCCCGCGAGCGCTTCCACGCCTCTTCCCTTTCCTCATTCCAATAGCCCCAACCGGAGTTCACCTCCATAAACCGGCATCCCAATTCCGCGGCCGCGCGGATTCCGTTTGCAAAATAGCCAAAGCTGCGCTCCCTGTGGGCAGGCTCCTTGGCGGCAAACTGATAGGGATAGGTACAGTTTTCCGGGGTGAGCACCTGTACGGTCAGGCCGCGGTCTTTTATCTTTTTGCCGACCGCTTTTGTGTCGGAGTACGTCATATGATCCAGCCAGAAATGCGGCGCGGCGCACCAAAGCTCAATGGTTTTGAATCCGGCCCGCTGCTGCGCATCAAGAAAATAATCCAAAGAATAATGGATATAGTGGATATTCATACCCGCTATCTGTTCACGCCGAATCGTTGCCAAACCGGTCACCCTCCTTTTCAATCCATAAAATACGGTTCAAAAGCCTTGAAATTCCGCAAATCCGCCGAAGCGGGATCCTCAAAATACCGCCCGTCGGTAATTTCCTGCCCAAGGTACCCTTCGTAGCCGAAATCGTTCAGCACCTGAATGTAGCGGTCCATCGGGTAAAGGCCGTCGCCCCAGACAAGGTGGCCGTACGGCCTCCCGTCAACGAAATGGCAGTGCACGATCTCTTTGCCGAAGGTTTCAAACCACTGGCGCGGGGTTTCCCCCGCAACCCCCATGGCAACCGTATCCAGCGCGATTTTCACATTGGGGTGGCCCACATCTTTATAAAGCCGCTCCAGTTCCGGAAGCGTTGTAATGATTTTCGATTCCTCCGGGCAAACCGTTTCTACCGCAATCGTCACATTGTTTTCCGCGGCGACCGGGCCAAGCTCCTTCAGGCTTTTCACCGCGCGCTCGTAGGTGGCGCCGGGGTCTTCGTCCCCGGTGCCGCCAATGCAGTTCATAAGCATAATTTTCGCCCCGAGCATCCCTGCGGCCTTTATACCCTGCTGAAAGTACTGCATGCTCCTTTTGTGGAAGTCCGGGTCAGGCGAGCACAAAAGATAATGATACGCCGCACATTCCGGGGCAAAGACGCCGATTTTCATTCCGCGGCTCTCCACTTTTTCACGTACCTCGGCGGTGTCCTGAAACCCGGTGTAGTCAATTAAAAAATGCGGCGCGGCGCCCAGCAGTTCAATGGTTTTAAAGCCCGCCCGCTGCTGCGCGTCGAGGAAATAGTCCAGCGAATAATAGACATAATGGGTATTCTTGCCCGCTACCTGTTCCCGCCTTAAATGAGCCACGACAAATCCCCCTTACCTTAATGTATTGTGTACAATGCGTCCGTCCGAAATCGTAAGGCAAACCTTCACATCCCGTATCTTTTCAACAGGGGTGTGGAAAACATCCGCGTCCAAAACGGCAATATCCGCCAGTTTCCCGACTTCCAGCGTGCCGAGCCGGTCCTCATTATAGCAATTGTACTGCCCGTTTCTTGTCCACGCCGTAAGAAGCTCGGCAACGGTGAGCATATTCTGGCGGTTGAAGCTTTCGCCGTCTTTGAAGTATCCGCCGACCGCGCAGTAAATGGACTCCGGAATATCGGGAATCAGCAGCGGCAGGTCTGTGCCGCAGGTTACGCATACGCCGCTGTCCCACATTTTACGGCGGTTCCAGTAGTTTTTGCCGCGGTCCCCGCCAAGCTGGGTCGCAATCATGTCCATAATATCCTGCTTCTTGTCCAGCGACTGAATCTGCGGGTAAACCTCCGCAATCACGCCCAGCCTGCCCATGCGCTCCAAATCGGCGGGATGGGTGTATTCCAGGTCGGTAATGGCATGGCGGTTTTTCAGCCTGCCGTTTACCTTTTCACATTTCTCATAAAGATCGACCGTATGCCGGACAGCCCCGTCGCCCTGGCAGTGCAGGGAGAAACGGAAACCGTGCCGGTCCGCTTCCAGCGTTTCCTTCTCAATCAGCTCCCATTCCACCGGCACAAGGCAGGTTGTGTCCGGCTTGGAGGCGTACGGCTCAATCAGCTCGCCCAGAAAGCGGGCAATCCCGCGGTCGGTCATGCGGTTAAACCCTTCAAAGCGGACAAAATCCCCCTTGAATTTTTCACGCATCGCTTCGCCGTAGGCAATGTTGATGCCTTCGCCGACCGGCTGCGACATAAAGGCGACGCGCATATTCAGGCGGTCATTCTTTTCCAGCCGTTCCATCACATCGGTAAAGCCGTAGTACGTGTCGAAGCCCATTTCCTTGATGGTGGTAACGCCGCGTTCGTTCAGCATTTGGATGTAGTCCAGATACTTCTGCTCGATGCCTTCCTCGGTTAAATATTCGGGCATCATGCGGTAGAGCTTTTCGGCGTAGCATTCTTCCGGCGTAAAGCCGTATTTGTCGCGCGCCGCCTGATTCATCCAGCAGGTGTCGCGGTCAAACGTAAAGATCACAACCGGAATGTCCGGGAATTCCTTGCTGAGCAAATCCTCCCCGCTGTACCGGAAGCCCTCGGCTTCCCAGCAATGCCCGAAAACGGGTTTGTCCGCCGGGCGGGTTTTCCGATATTCCTTAATCGCGGTGATTCCTTCCACATCGGAGTGGATTCCGGTAAAGTCGATTCCTATGCTGCGCAGGACATAACCCGTAAAAAAGGTATGGTTGTCCACAAAACCCGGAGTGACCACCCGCTTGCCAACGTCGATCACACGCTTTGCCTGTTTAACCCAGCTTTCCGCTTCGCTGCGGGGACCGATTGCACAAATACGGTTTCCTTTGACCACAAGGAATCCATCCAACGGCTTTTCCTTCGTTGCTGTAAAAATATTCTTTGACAGCAAAACCAGGAACTCTTCTCTTTCAGCTTGCATAAAATCCACCGCTCTTTCATCATTGTTACTGTAACATACTATATCATAATATAACGTTATATTACAAGTCATAGATTAACAAATTCCAAATCAATTTTTTGTAGAGTTTGATGATTGCCATGCGCAACGGGCAAGCCGCCCGCCACAGCCGGATTTTTCCCTATGTGGGCAGCGTGTTTTCCGGCTGCGTCCACATGGCTGCGGTGGTCTCTTGCTTCTCATGTCCTCCTCCGCATACGAAGCGAACCGCCCGAAAAGCAAACCCGTCTTTGTACGAAAAAGGTGAATACGGACGCCTGCACCGCGAAATGGTATAAGAAAAAGCACGCAAGCCGTTCCATCGCCCGCGTGCTTTTTAACCAACCGCAATTCAACAATTCGTATATTCGTGTGTTGATATTACCATTTGTCGTAGTGAATTCTCGCTTTGTCGAAGCGGTCCGCCGGTTCCTTGTGCTCGGCGGGGTAACCGACCGACACAATGGAAAACGGATAAACGCCCTTGGGCAGGCCCAGCAGCTTTTCAAGGCCGTCCATCCGGTCTTTTTCCGGGTAAACGCCAAGCCATACCGCCCCAAGGCCCTTTTCCTGCGCGGTAATCAGGATGTTTTCCGTCGCCGCGGCGCAGTCCTGCACCCAAAGCCCCTTATATTTTTCCCTGGAAACATCCCCACAGACGATGATTGCCAAATCCGCGCCGGGAAGCAGTTGGGAATAAGGATGGAACTCGGTGATTTTCTCCCGTATTCCTTTATCCCGCACAACAATGAACTCCCACGGCTGTTCATTCCCGCCGGAGGGAGCGGCCATCGCCGCCTGCAGAAGGTCCTCGACCAACGCGTCGCTGACTTTTTCGCCCGTATACTTCCGGATGCTTCTTCTCTCTAAAATCGCGTTCATTGAAACTACCTCCAGACTTTTTAAAATTCTGATTTCCGTTCCGCTTGTGCCCAAAAGGGACTCTGAACTTTTTTCAATTTCTTGTTTCGAAATTTCAATCTTTGTGTTATCATTCATACATAAAATTCCAGGAAAGCGCGTCGAAAAGGAGCAAAAA
>JAAYWU010000083.1 GCA_012516295.1 Clostridiales bacterium
GTGCCGATTTTTCATTTATATTTATTTTGCTACGATTTTCACCAATTTGCCCGGAACATAAATTTCCTTAACAATCGTCTTGCCGCTGATTTCTGCCGCGATTTTTTCTTCTGCTTTCGCCGCGGAAAGAGCCGCGTCTTTCTCGATGTCTGCCGCAACATTTAAGCGCGCACGCACCTTGCCGTTCACCTGAACAGCAATCTCAATGGTGTCTTCCATGCATTTTGCCTCATCGTACTTCGGCCACTCCTGCTGGCAAACCATTCCGTTTCCAAGCTTCAACGTTTCCCAAATTTCCTCCGTAGCATGCGGTGCAAAGGGGTTTAAAAGGATGGAATAAATTTTCAATTCATCCGATGTAATGGACCCCACGTCGGAAATATCGTTCATCAGAGCCATCAGCGCTGCAATTGCAGTATTGAATTTCAGCGCTTCAATATCTTCGCCGACTTTTTTGATTGTCTTATTGAAAGCGATTTCCAGGCTTTTGCGTACACCATTTTCATCGGTAAGGATGTTCTGCAAATTCCAGTAACGCTCCAAAAAGCGGCGGCAGCCTTTAATTCCCGCAGAGCTCCACGGCGCCGCTTTTTCAAAGTCGCCGATAAACATTTCATAGAGGCGCATGGTATCCGCGCCGTAAGTATCCACAATTTCGTCCGGGTTTACGACGTTCCCGCGGGATTTGCTCATCTTTTCCCCGTTTTCGCCCAGAATCATCCCATGGCTCGTACGTTTCGCATACGGTTCCGGCGTTGGTACTGCGCCGATATCGTAGAGGAACTTATGCCAGAAACGGCTGTAAAGCAGATGGAGCGTGGTATGCTCCATTCCACCGTTATACCAGTCAACCGGCGTCCAGTACTTTAAAGCGTCCTTTCCGGCAAACGCCTCTTTGTTGTGCGGGTCCATATAGCGCAGGAAATACCAGGATGAACCGGCCCACTGCGGCATAGTATCCGTTTCGCGCTTTGCCTTGCCGCCGCAATGCGGGCAAGTCGTATTCACCCAATCCGTCATGCAGGCCAGCGGCGATTCGCCGTTATCGGTGGGCTCGTAGGATTTCACTTCCGGAAGCTTCAGCGGAAGCTCGCTTTCCGGCAGGGGAACATAGCCGCATTTTTCGCAGTAAACAATCGGAATCGGTTCGCCCCAGTAACGCTGGCGGGAGAACACCCAGTCACGAAGTTTAAAATTCACTTTCGAATGACCGATTCCCTTTTCCGTCAGATATTCGATAATCTTTTTCTTTGCTTCTTCCACGGTCAAACCGTCAAGGATACCGGAATTCACCATTACTCCGGTTGCACAGTCGGTGAAGGCTTCCTTCTGCACGTCGCCGCCTTTTACAACCTCTATAATCGGAAGGCCGAATTTCTTCGCAAATTCCCAGTCGCGGGTATCGTGGGCCGGAACAGCCATAATCGCGCCCGTACCGTAGGAAACAAGAACATAATCGGAAATGAAAATCGGAATTTCTTTCCCTGTTACCGGGTTGATGGCGGAAACGCCGTCCAGACGCACGCCTGTTTTTTCTTTCGCCACTTCGGTGCGTTCAAAATCGGATTTTCTGGCTGCTTCCGCCTGATAAGCGCGGATTTCCTCCATATTGCGGAGCTTGTCCGCCCACTTTTCAAGCAAGGGATGCTCCGGTGAAACGACCATGTAGGTTGCCCCGTAAAGCGTGTCGGGCCGGGTTGTGTAAACCGTAAGTTTGTCGCCCGTAGTGGTATGGAAATCGACTTCTGCGCCTGTGGAACGCCCAATCCAGTTAATCTGCTGCGCTTTCACGCGGTCGGGATAATCGACAAGGTCAAGGTCGTCGATCAGGCGCTGAGCGTATTCGGTAATTTTCAGCATCCATTGGGACTTTACCTTACGGATTACTTCGCTGCCGCAACGCTCGCAAACGCCGTTGACCACTTCTTCATTGGCAAGCACGCATTTGCAGGAAGTGCACCAGTTAACCGCCATTTCCTTCTTATAGGCAAGGCCGCGCTTAAAAAACTGGAGGAAAATCCATTGAGTCCATTTATAATATTCCGGGTCCGTCGTGTTGATTTCAAGCGACCAGTCAAAAGAAATGCCGAGGGATTGAAGCTGCTGCTTAAACCGGGCAATATTCTTTTTCGTTACTTCCGCAGGGTGAATATGGTTTTTAATTGCAAAATTTTCCGTCGGCAGGCCAAACGCGTCCCAGCCGATCGGATAAAGGACGTTATACCCCTGCATGCGGCGTTTCCGTGCGATAATATCGAGAGCCGTATAGGAACGCGGATGGCCGACGTGCAGCCCCTGTCCGGAAGGATATGGGAATTCGACCAACGCGTAAAATTTCGGTTTATCAGAGTTGTTGGAGGCATGGAAAACACCGGATTGTTCCCACTTTTCCTGCCACTTTTTCTCAATGGGTTTATGGTCGTATTTCATTTTCACTTTCGCTCCTGTTCATTTTGTTCATTTCTGAATATCGGAAATATCTACGATTTCCCCATCCTGCCACAAGCGGTCAAGGTTGTAAAATTCGCGTGCGTCAGACGTAAAGACATGAATAATAACGCTGCCATAGTCCAAAAGCACCCAGGAATTGGA
>JAAYWU010000084.1 GCA_012516295.1 Clostridiales bacterium
CGTGGGTTTGCGATCCTTTGTTTCCTGCGGCGCGATTGGAGCTGCCGGCAGCCCTACCTTTCTATAAGATATGTATAAGGGCAAGTTTCTTATGGAGTAGGTGCTGTTCCGGCTCTCCATTCCGCCGCAGTTCATTATTTCGAATATTAAGTAGAAAAGATAATTGAGAGGAATACTCCAGTAAATATTGGAAACAATGGAGGGCGGAGGGAAATTATGAAAAAGTTTCTCACAGGAATCCTGCTTCTTTCCGGAACTCTGGCAACCGCGGGAAGGGTGATGCGGAAAAAGGGATGCCTGTCTTCCATAAAGCCCTGCGAAGCCGGCTTTGCCGGCGCGGTGGGAAAAGAGGACCGTCCATTCGCTTGTTTTGCCGTAAAGTGGCATTTCCCATTGGTCGCGCGGGATTGCAGAATCCGTTTTTTCAGCACGGTCACAGCGCTCAGCAGCGTTTTGCTCCTGCGTTCGCGGCAAAAGAGAAAGCCGCGCGGCAGGGCATAAAATTTATGTAAAATTTCTTTTCAGAAAGCAGAAAAAAGTCTTGCATATAGGGCTCTAATATGGTATTATAATTAAGCACGACTGCGACAGATATGCGATGAAGCGGGAGGTTGCGGCTGAAATACGCCGGTTTTTCCGTGGAGTATGTCCGATTTTAAACCGGGCGACAGATAACTTTGAGCGTGCGATGGGACGAGGTGTTTTATGCCTGTATCCTGTTGTGCTCAGACGTTTTTTATGCCAGCACCCGGATTAACTTGAAAAAGTCAATCCGGTTTTTCAATGTGCTAAGAGGAAACACCCGGCACGGTGTTAGGTTTTAAAAAACGCCGCCCGCCAACTACAATAAGGAGGCGATTCACAGTGGCAGTCAAAGAGAAAATCAGGATAAGAATCAAGGGTTATGATCATCAGTTGGTTGATCAGTCGGCTGACAAGATTGTACAGACAGCGAAGCGCACGGGCGCACGGGTTTCCGGTCCGGTCCCGCTCCCGACGGAAAAGCAGATCATCACGATTCTGCGCGCTGTTCACAAGTACAAGGACAGCCGTGAGCAATTCGAGATGAGAACACACAAAAGGCTTATCGACATTCTCAGACCTTCCAACAAAACCGTAGAGGCTTTGATGGGTCTGGAACTCCCCGCTGGCGTTGAAATAGAGATTAAGCTCTAATTTAACCAACCTGCGGCCGGGGTCATGTTGGCAGATGCCAACCAATAACCTGCATAGGAGGTAAAATAATGCAAAAAGGTATTATCGGCAAGAAAATCGGCATGACGCAGATTTTCGACGAACAGGGAAATGTCATCCCCGTAACGGTTGTGGAAGCCGGCCCCTGTGTTGTTGCACAGAAGAAAACGGTTGAAAACGACGGTTACGCGGCCATTCAGATGGGCTACGGCGATTTAAAGCCGCACAAAGTCACAAAGCCCATGAAAGGGCATTTTGCAAAGGCGGATGTCGCTCCCAAGAAAACACTTAGAGAATTCAGAGTGTAAAACACGGATTCTTTCAACGTGTGCGAACTCATCAAAGCGGACACCTTTGCGGTAGGCGACAAGGTTGACGTTACCGCTACCAGCAAGGGTAAAGGATACGCCGGCGTGATTAAGCGCTGGAATTTCCAAAGACTGAAAGAGAGCCACGGTTCTGGTCCTGTTGCCCGCCACGGCGGTTCCAACGGCTGCTGCTCGGATCCTTCAAGAGTATTTCCGGGCCAGAAGATGGCCGGCCATCTGGGCGCGGAAAGAGTTACGGTTCAGAATCTGACCGTTGTGAAAGTAGATGCGGAAAACAACCTGATTGCTATCAAGGGCGCAGTTCCCGGCCCCAAGGGCGGAATCGTAGTAATCCATGACAGCGTTAAGGCGTAAGGGAAGGAGGAATTGGAATGCCTAAAGTAGCAGTACTTGATATGGCCGGTAAGGAAGTCGAAAAAATCGATCTTTCCGAGGCTGTATTCGGAATTGAACCTAACACAAAGGTTTTGCACGATGTGGTTGTAAACTATCTTGCAAACCAGCGTCAGGGCACGCAGTCGGCACTGACCCGCGCCGAGGTATCGGGCGGCGGCAGAAAGCCGTGGAGGCAAAAAGGCACCGGTCACGCAAGACAGGGCTCCACTCGTGCGCCGCAGTGGACGCACGGCGGTATCGTTTTTGCTCCGAAGCCGCGTGACTACAGCTATTCTTTAAATAAAAAGGTAAAGCGTCTTGCAATGAAGTCGGCTCTTTCAAGCAAGGTAATCGACAACGATCTGATCGTGCTTGACAAGATCACGCTTGACGAATATAAGACAAAGACCATCGCAACAATGCTCAAGGCGATCGGCTCCGAGAAAAAAGCACTCATCGTTCTCCCTGAGGTGAACGAAAAGGTTATCGCTTCGGCAGCCAATATTCCCGGAGTAAAGACGGCTATGGCCAACACCTTGAATGTCTACGACATCTTAAATGCAGACAAGTTCATTGTGCTCAAGGATGCCGTAGCCCAAATTGAGGAGGTGTATGCATAATGGCAGCACAGGACATCGTAATTCGCCCGATTATTACGGAAAAAAGCATGGCCGGTATTGGCATGAAGAAGTACACCTTTGAAGTAGCCAAGGATGCCACAAAAATCGATATCGCAAGAGCGGTTGAATCGCTTTTCGGCGTAAAGGTAAGAAAAGTAAACACCCTGCATGTGCGCGGCCATCTGCGCCGCCAAGGCAGAAACGAAGGCTATACTCCTTCATGGAAAAAAGCAGTCGTTACCCTTACCGAAGACAGCAAGACAATCGAGTTTTTTGAAGGCATGATGTAAACTCTGCCGGAGAACGCAGAGGCAAGGATGGGGAATTGGCATTTCCCCGCAAAGCCATCATGAGGAGTGTGAAATCGAATGCCTATTATTAACTTTAAACCTACCACGGCTTCAAGGCGCAATATGTCCGTTACGGATTATTCCCAGCTTTCAAAGGTTAAGCCGGAAAAGAGCCTGCTGGCTCCGCTGAACAACAAATCCGGGCGCAACAGCTACGGTAGGATCACGGTTCGTCACCGCGGTGGCGGAAACCGCAGAAAATATCGTATTATTGACTTTAAGCGTCAGAAGTTTGACGCGCCGGGCACCGTTCAAACCATTGAGTACGACCCGAACCGTTCCGCCTTCATTGCACTTGTGCAGTATGAGGACGGCGAGAAAAGATACATCATTGCTCCGAACGGTCTGAAGGTCGGCGATGTAGTTGTATCCGGCGCCGGAGCGGATATCAAGCCGGGCAACGCGCTTCCGCTTGAAAATATTCCGGTCGGTACCTTTATCCACAATGTAGAGCTTTACCCGGGCAAGGGCGCACAGCTCGCCCGCGCGGCCGGCAACATGGCCCAGCTGATGGCGAAGGAAAACGGAATGGCGCTGTTAAGGCTTCCTTCCGGCGAGCTTCGCAACGTGCAGGCCAGCTGCATGGCGACAATCGGCCAGGTCAGCAATATTGACCACGAAAACGTAAAGATCGGTAAAGCCGGACGTAAACGCCACATGGGCTGGAGACCGACGGTCCGCGGCTCTGTTATGAACCCGAACGACCCCCCGCACGGCGGCGGCGAGGGCAAAGCACCGATCGGCCTGCCGGGACCTGTTACCCCCTGGGGCAAACCGGCACTCGGCTATAAGACGCGCGCTCACCACCATCGCTCCGATAAATTTATTGTCAAGCGTAGAAACGGCAAATAAGGCGTACAGAAAGGAGCTTATGAACTATGGGCAGAAGCATAAAAAAGGGTCCTTATGTTCAGCCTGTGCTGCTTAAAAGGATTCAAGAAATGAACGCGGCCGGCGAAAAGAAGATCATTAAGACATGGAGCAGAGCTTCCATGATTTTCCCGGATTTCGTCGGCCATACAATTGCGGTTCACGACGGCCGCAAGCATGTTCCGGTTTACATTACAGAGGATATGGTTGGACACAAACTCGGTGAGTTTGCCCCGACCAGAACCTTTAAGGGACATTCAGGTTCAAAAACGACATCGCCGAGCAAATAACGGCCGAAAGGAGTGTATAGCATGGAAGCAAGGGCTTATTTAAAGTACGCCCGTATTTCACCCCGCAAAGTCCAGATTGTGCTTGATTTAATCCGTAACAAGCCGGCGGACGTTGCTATGGCTATCCTCAGGAATACACCGAAGGCCGCCAGCGAATATCTTATCAAGTTATTGAAGTCGGCCATGGCAAATGCTGAGAATAACCACAATATGGATGTTTCCAGACTTTACGTTGCGGAATGCTTCGTAAGTCCGGGCCCGATCCTCAAGCGCATTCGTCCAAGAGCGCAGGGTCGCGCGTATAGAATTGAGAAGAAATCTTCGCACGTAACCCTCGTGCTCAAGGAAAAAGAATAAGGCAGAAGAGGAGGTAAACTATGGGCCAGAAAATAAATCCCCACGGGTTTCGTGTGGGCGTAATTAAGGATTGGGATTCCCGTTGGTTCGCGAAGGAAAACGTGTTCGGCGATACCCTCGTTGAAGACTACAATCTTCGCAAAATGCTGAAGAAGCAGCTGTATGCCGCGGGCGTTCCGAAAATTGAAATTGAACGTGACGCTTCCAAGGTTCGCGTTCATATCCATTGCGCAAAACCAGGTATGGTTATCGGCAGGGGCGGTTCAGAGATCGAGAAGCTTCGTGCTCAGTGCGAGAGCTTCCTCAAGAAGCCGGTTACGATCAATATCGTAGAGGTTAAGTCCCCTGATTTGAACGCTCAGCTCGTTGCTGAGAATATTGCACAGCAGCTGGAAAAAAGAATTTCTTTCCGCCGCGCTATGAAGCAGTGCATCGGCCGCGCCATGAAGCTTGGCGCAAAGGGTATTAAAACCCAGGTGTCCGGCCGTTTGGGCGGTGCGGAAATCGCAAGACGCGAGCAGTACCATGACGGTACAATTCCGCTTCAGACCATCCGTGCAGACATTGACTACGGCTTTGCAGAGGCTGCGACAACCTATGGCCGTATTGGTGTTAAGGTTTGGATCTATAGAGGAGAGGTTCTTCAAGACAACCGTAAGCCTCGCAAGGAAGGAGGCAGTAAATAATGCTGTTGCCTAAGCGTGTAAAATACCGCAGGGTGCATCGTGGCCGTATGACCGGCAAATGCTACCGCGGGAACAAGGTAACCTACGGCGATTATGGCCTTCAGGCCTTGGAGCCGGCATGGATTACCTCGAATCAGATAGAAGCAGCTCGTGTCGCCATGACACGTTACTGCAAGAGATTTGGTCAGGTTTGGATCAAGATATTCCCAGATAAGCCGATTACCCAGAAGCCGGCAGAAACCCGCATGGGTTCCGGTAAAGGATCCCCGGAATACTGGGTAGCAGTTGTTAAGCCGGGCAGAGTCATGTTTGAAATTGGCGGTGTTTCGGAAGAAACTGCAAGAGAAGCTTTACGTCTGGCGTCCAACAAACTGCCGATTAAGTGCAAGTTTGTTAAGAAGGAAGAAACGGGTGGTGAGCAGTAATGAAGGCCTCAGAAGTCAGAGAATTAACAACCGCAGAGCTTGAAAGCAAGCTGAAGGACCTCAAGGCCGAGCTTTTCAACCTGCGTTTCCAACTTGCCATTAATCAGCTCGATAACCCGATGCGTATCTCCGCTGTGAAAAAGGATATCGCCCGCGTCAAAACCGTTTTGCGCGAGATCGAGATCAAGGACAGCGCGAATGCGTAACGGAAGGGAGGATTAATCTGTGAGCGATAGGAATATTAGAAAAACAGCGGTTGGCAAGGTCTCCAGCAACAAGATGGATAAAACGATCGTTGTTGCGATCGAAGACAGCGTTAAGCATCCGCTTTATAAAAAGATTATCAAGCGTACCGTGAAGCTGAAAGCACATGATGAAAATAATGAATGCAATATCGGTGACCGCGTGCGTGTGATGGAGACCCGTCCGTTAAGCAAGGAAAAAAGATGGCGTCTCGTCGAGATTATAGAGAAAGCCAAATAATTTTGGCTTTATGCAAAGGAGGAACGCACTGTGATACAACAGCAGACTTACCTTAACGTTGCCGACAACACCGGCGCGAAGCAGCTTATGTGCATCCGCGTTCTTGGCGGCACCGGCAGAAGGTATGCCAATATAGGTGACGTAGTTGTCGCTTCTGTTAAAAAAGCGACTCCGGGCGGCACAGTTAAAAAAGGCGAAGTTGTTAAGGCAGTCATTGTCCGCACTGCTTTCGGCGTACGCCGTGATGATGGAACATATATCCGCTTTGACGAAAATGCGGCTGTCCTCATCAAAGACGATAAGAATCCGAGGGGAACACGTATTTTCGGGCCTGTAGCCAGAGAACTGCGTGACAAAGACTATCTTAAAATTTTGAGTCTTGCCCCGGAAGTTCTGTGATGGGAGGTGCTCACTGATGAATAATAAAGTTCATGTAAAAACGGGAGACACCGTCGTCATATTAAACGGCAAGGACCGCGGCAAGCAAGGCAAGATTATCGCCGTCAGCCCGAAAGAGGGTAAGGTCATCGTTGAGGGCCGCAACATGGTTTCAAAACATGTGAAACCCCGCAGGATGGGTGAACAGGGCGGTATTGTTA
>JAAYWU010000085.1 GCA_012516295.1 Clostridiales bacterium
GCCGCTTACAATATGCCCGCCCAGCCGGTCACCCAGCCGCATAGCGCGTTCAAGGTTGACCCGTGCGCCCGGTAAAAAGCCCTGTGCGTTTGTCCGGCGCAGCGTTTCCGCCATAGCGTCTACGGTGAACCGGAGCGCATCGAAGGATATTACCGTAAGGCATACGCCGTTGACCGCGAGGCTGTCCCCTATGTGCAAGCCATGAAGCTCTTTTTCGGCCCGGATGGTGATTTGCGCGGACTGCGCCGATTTGTTCAGCTCCTCAACGGTTCCCGTTTCTTCAATCAATCCCGTGAACACGGCGCTCCCTCCCCTGCTCCAAGGTAGCCTTCGACCAGAATGTCGGGGCCAAAGAATTGCGTGCGCAGATTTTGCAGACGGCACGCGTCTTTTAAGAAATCAATTCCTCTGCCGCCAACCGCTGTTTTCGCGGTATCCCCGCCGATTAGAATTGGTCCGATAAAAAAAATCACTTTGTCCACAATCCCCTGGCGAAGCGCGGATTCGTTCAACGCGCTTCCTCCCTCCAGCAGAACGCTGTCCAGCCCCTGTTCGCCCAGTTTTTTCATCAGGAAAGCAAGATCCACCCCGTTCTCTGCTTGGGGCGTCAGGATGACCTTCGCGCCCATTCGCTCCAGCTCCCTTATTTTCTTATCCGGCGCTTTTTCCGTTACCGCCACAATTGCCGGCGCATTCGAATCCACGTTCAGCACCTTCGCGGAGAGCGGAATTCTTGCGCTGCTGTCCACAATTACTCTTACCGCATCTTTTCCCTTTTTTCCGGGTAGGCGCGTGGTAAGCTGCGGGTCGTCGGATAAAACGGTTCCAATCCCCGTCATTACGCAGGCCACCCGGTGCCGAAGCAAATGCACCTGCCTGCGCGCGCTTTCCCCTGTAATCCATTGGGAATCGCCGGTTCGGGTTGCAATCTTTCCGTCCAGCGACATCGCCGCTTTCAGGATGCAAAAGGGCTTTCCGGTTGTTATGTATTTTATAAAGATTTCATTCAGCTTCCGGCTCTCTTTTTCCAGCACGCCCGTAATAACCTCCACCCCGTTTTCCCGGAGCAAGGCAATCCCCCTGCCGGAGACCAGCGGATTCGGGTCCTCCGCCGCGACGATTACCCGCTTAATGCCTTTGTCCAGAATCGTCTGCGCACAGGGAGGCGTATTTCCGTAATGGGAGCAGGGCTCCAAAGTAACATACAGATCCGCTCCTCTGACCTCTTCCGTCGCGTGCAGAATGGCGTTAATTTCCGCGTGGTTTGAGCCGTAAACTTCATGGTATCCTTCGCCGATGATCCGGTCGTTCCGGACGAGAACCGCACCGACAAGCGGATTCGGGTTTGTGTAGCCAGCCCCCCGCTTTGCAAGGCGCAGCGCCCTGTGCATGTATTTGATATTCATTCTTTCCTCCTTTCCCGGGCATAAAGAAAGCCCTGAGAATAAATTCTCAGGGCGAACCATGCAAGAAAAACAGCTTGGCATACTGCCAATGCTTTTCGCGCTTTCAATCTTCTTCCATCCAGACTGTACTGTCGGCCTCGGAGTTTCACCGAATCTGCCTTACGGCTCGCGGGCTTTACCGCCGGTAGGGAATTTCACCCTGCCCTGAAGATTTATTCTGTTTTTTTATTTGTTAACAAAATAACACAATCAAGGGAAAATGTCAATACTTAAATAAAATCGAAATAGAAAAAAGAGCCCTTGAAAGGACCCCTTTCTTTAGTTATATGGAAACCCGATGAGCGATATCATAAAGCTCCTTGTCAAACGTGCGGCTCATATTCAGGGCCTCGTTAAGATCAACGTCCGTAATCTTACCATCGCGCATAACGACAACGCGGTTGCCCTTTCCGCGATGAAGCAGGTCCACCGCATAGTATCCCATTACCGTGCCGACAACACGGTCCCTCAGCGTCGGCGAACCGCCGCGCTGCACATGGCCAAGAACGGTCGCCCTGGTCTCGATACCGGTTTTGGCTTCAATATCTTTTGCAAGCTTGTCTACACCGCCTACGCCCTCGGCAACGACAATGATGAAATGTTTTTTGCCGGTTTTCTGCGTAAACATCATACGGTCGATGATATCCCTTTGGAAATCATAGGGAACTTCCGGTACCAAAATGCTTGTGGCGCCTACAGCAATTCCGGTCTGCAAGGCCAGATCGCCGCAACGTCTGCCCATAACCTCCACAACACTACAGCGGTCGTGGGATTCGGTTGTATCACGCAAGCGGTCAACCATATCCACAGCCGTATTCATGGCGGTGTCAAAGCCGATTGTATATTCTGTTGAAGCAATATCATTATCGATGGTTCCCGGAACGCACACGCAGGGAATCCCCGCTTTGGTTAAGTCCCTTGCTCCGCGGAAAGAACCGTCTCCACCGATGACGACGACCCCTTCAATGCCCATATCGCGGCAATTATCTGCAGCTTCCTTTACACCCTCCGGCGTATTAAACTCCGGGCTGCGTGCAGTAAACAGCGCTGTGCCGCCGTCATTGATGATATCGGAAACACTGCGCAGATTCATTTCAAACACATCACGATTCAAAAGGCCGTTGTATCCTCTGCGGACTCCCATTACCCGCATACCGGATGAAATACCCGTTCTTGTAACGGCGCGTACGGCTGCGTTCATTCCGGGGGCGTCTCCGCCACTCGTCAAAACAGCAATCGTTTTCGTATTCATATTTGTACCCCCTAATTTTGCGTTACTCTCACCATAAATTATAGTCTATTCTGTCGTACGGAATCAACCGCAAAATATGGATAAAAGTATCACCTATATGGATTATTGTTGCATTTATTCAACATAAGCCACATTCTTGTCTCCCAAAAGTTTTTTTAATTCCCGAATCAATATATCATTCACGCTTACAAACATCGACAAGGGGGCGCGCATGAGCTTTTTGGAATCAACAAAATAGATATAAAGCGGCGTGCTGCCGTCAAAAATCGCTAAATATTTTTTGGCCCTGTCATACTGTTCGGAATTTTCGCCGGGCACCTTAATATACAGCCCCGGACGCGCGGATTTTCCGGACCGGGCGGCTTTCCCGGTGGGCGGCGGGGCGGGACCAACCGATTCGCAAATCAATTTTGCATCCTCGTCCTCGCGCATACTGATTCTGCCGAACATCTTTATAATTTTCCCCTCGGCGATCCATTCCGCGAACTGCGAAAGGACTTTCGGGAAAACGAACACTTCCATCGACCCGTACATATCCTCAATTGTGACAAAGGCCATGGTACTGTTGTTCTTTGTAACCTTCATTTTCACGCCGACAATAATCCCCAGAAGCGTAACGGTGTCGCCGTCGTGAAAACGGCCGCCCTGCTCCCTTGCATCATCCAGAATTTCTCCAATCCGGACCGCATGAATTGTATCATAGGTATAAATATATTCTGCCATTGGATGGCCGGAAAGATACATGCCGGCGGATTCTTTTTCCATAGCCAACTTGTCCGAAAGACTATAATCCGGCATCGGCGCAATGGCGTATTCCTGCTCATCGTTTTTTACGCTGTCGAAAAAGCCCATCTGCCCGTCCACATTGCGCTTTTTATCATCATCAAGATAATCCATGATGCTGGAAACGCTCGTCAACATTTGCCTGCGGTTTGCGCCAAGGCCGTCCAGAGCGCCGCACTTAATCAGGTTCTCCAGCGCGCGGCGGTTCAAATCGCCGTACATGCGTTTACAAAAGCCGTAAAAGCTGGTAAACGCGCCGTTCGCTTCCCGCTCATGCAGAAGGTTCACAATGAACCCGCGCCCAAGATTGCGTATGGCCAACAGGCCGAACCGGATGTCCTTCCCGGAAACGGTAAAGCCGATGCCGCTTTGGTTCACATGGGGCGGAAGAACGCGGATTCCAAGGCGCAGGCATTCGGCAATATAGGCGGAAAGCTTATTATTGTTGTCCAAAACGCTGGTCAGAAGGGCGGCCATATATTCACGCGGATAGTAGCATTTGAGCCACGCCGTCTGATAACTTAACAATGCATAGGCCGCGGCATGCGATTTGTTAAAGGCATAGGAAGCAAAGCTTGCCATTTCACCGTAAATCGCTTTGGCCGTCGCTTCGTCCACGCCGCGGTTGATACAGCCTTCCACCTCCACTTCGCCTTTTTCGTTCTTCAGGCCGTATATAAAGATCTGCTTTTCGCGCTCCATTACGTCGGCTTTTTTCTTGCTCATTGCCCGGCGCACAATGTCCGCGCGGCCGAGCGAATAGCCGGCGAGCGTGCGGAAAATCTGCATAACCTGCTCCTGATACACAATACAGCCGTACGTAACGTCAAGAATGTTTTTCAAGAGCGGGTGGCGGTATGTGATTTTTTCCGGATGATGGCGGTTTTCAATATAGCGCGGGATGTATTCCATTGGACCGGGGCGATACAGCGAATTGACCGCAATCAGGTCTTCAATAAATTCCGGTTTCAACTGCATCAGCACGCTGCGCATGCCGCCGGACTCGAACTGGAATATGCCGTCCGTCGCACCGGCCGCCAGCATTGCATATACTTTTTTATCGTCCAGCGGTATATTCTCAATTTGAAATTCCGGTTGTTTTTTCCGGATCATATTCTGTGCGTCCCGGATGACAGAGAGGTTGCGAAGCCCGAGGAAATCCATTTTCAAAAGGCCGAGCTCTTCCAGCGTCGTCATGGTGTACTGGGTAACGACGGCATCGTTGTTTTTCGCAAGCGGAACGTATTCGGCAACCGGCTTGTCCGTAATGACCACGCCCGCGGCATGGGTGGAAGCGTTCCGGGGCATTCCCTCCAGTTTGAGCGCCATATCAATCAGTTCATGAATCTGCGGGTCGGTTTCGTAGCGCAGTTTCAGCTCCGTGGAAGAATTCAGCGCCTTTTGAAGCGTAATGTTCGGTTCCATCGGAACCAGCTTTGCAACGCTGTCCACCGTAGCGTAAGGAATCGCCATTGCCCGGCCGGTGTCACGAATGGAACCGCGCGCCGCCATGGTGCCGAAGGTGACAATCTGCGCCACGTGATCGGCGCCGTATTTCTCGACAACATAGTCAATCATTTCGGGGCGGCGCTCATCGGAAAAATCGATATCGAAATCAGGCATGCTGACGCGCTCCGGGTTTAAAAACCGTTCAAACAGCAGGTTGTATTTCAAGGGATCGATTCCTGTAATCCCGATGCAGTAGGCGGCAAGGCTTCCCGCGCCGGAACCCCTTCCCGGACCGACAGGAATTCCGACTTCTTTCGCATGGCGCACAAAGTCATGCACAATCAGATAATAATTCACATACCCCATCTGTTCAATCGTTTTCAGCTCATATTCCAGGCGGTCAATAATGGATTGGTCCGGATTTTTTCCGTAGTGCTTGTATAAGCCTTCGTAACATTTTTCACGGAAATAGGATGTGTTATCCTGCCCGTTCGGCGTATCAAAATGCGGAAGCTTCGTGTGGCCGAACTCAAATTCCACATTGCAGCGTTCCGCGATCTTTACAGTATTATCGGCCGCCTCGGGATGGTTGGGGAACAGCGCACGCATCTCTTCTTCCGTTTTGTAATAAAACTGGTCGCTTCCGAATTCCATCGTATCGTTGTCTTTGATCGTATGGTTTGTCTGGATGCACAAAAGGATACGGTGCATGCTGTTGTCTTCGGGCTTAATATAATGGCAGTCATTGGTAACCACCAGGGGAATCCCCGTTTCTTCGGACAGGCGGATAATGGACGGGTTAATCCGCTTCTGCTCGCGGATTCCATGATCCTGCAGCTCCAAATAGAAATGGTCCGCACCGAAAATATCACGATAGCGCAAGGCTGCTTCCTTTGCGCCGTTGTAATCCCCCGCGGTAAGCGCGCGGGGAATTTCACCGGCCAGACAGGCGGATAAAGCAATCAGCCCCTCGTGATATTTTTCCAGCAGTTCGAAATCGACGCGGGGCTTGCTGTAAAACCCTTCCGTCCATGCCTTGGAGACCATGGCAATCAGGTTCTGATAACCGGTATTATTTTCACAGAGCAGAACAAGATGGCGGTGTTCCGAATCCAGCTCATGTACCTTATCAAAACGCGACCGCTGCGCAACGTAAACCTCACAGCCGATTATCGGCTTAATGCCCCGCTTTTTCGCGGCTTTATAAAAATCTACGGCGCCGTACATTACACCATGGTCTGTAATCGCAATCGCTGTGTCGCCCCTGTCCGCAGCGGTGTCGATTAATTCCTTGATACGGCAGGCGCCGTCTAACAGGCTATACTCCGTATGCAGGTGCAAATGTACAAACATGGTAGCTTCCTCTCTGTTCTTTATAGACTCCGCGCTATATCAACAATGCGCGGGAGCCGGTGGTGCGCACCGGAACGGCTCAATGGTTCGGACAACGCCCCGCCAAGCTCGCGCAGGGACATCTCCGGATTGCGGTAACGCAGGTCGGCAATTTCCCGAAGCTCTTCCGGCAAAGCGTCCAGCCCCGTTGTCTTGATGATTTTTTCTATCGCAATAATCTGCGCGGCGGCGGCAGAGGCAGTTTTATCAATATTGGCCGTTTCAAAATTGGTTTTCCGGTTTACATTGTTTCGGACTTCCTTCAGCATTTTGGTCTGCATCAAAGCCATCGCCGCATTGCCCGCCCCCATGTAAGTCAGCAGATCCGCAACGCGCTCGCTGCCTTTTACATAAACAACGAAGGAACCCTTGCGGTTCAAAAGGCCGGGCTGCAAATCCAGCGCGTACATCCCGCTGATAAAGGCGGACAGGTCCCTTGCCAGATTCATAAAGGGAACGATAAATTCAATGCGATAGTCCTTATTGGGATCGGTTACGGTGCCGCAGGACAGGAAAGCGCCGCGCAGAAAAGCGCTGGCACAACAGTCCCCCTCCATATTCGAATGGTTAATCCGCAGATTGATTTCCTTTTGATTATGCCCGAAAAAGGCAAGAACGGCGCTGCGCTGTTCGCTGCCGTTTACGGAAACCGTAAAGGAGCTTTTCCGCTCCTTCCTGCGCAGCATAGAGGCGGAAATATCAACAATGACCCCGATGGTTTCAGCGGTGAGCTGTGCCGCAAGGTGCGCGGCGGCCCCGCTCTCCGTCGTTAGTGTGATGGCATGGTCCGAAAACGCCCGCGCAAATAAAAGCAAACCGTAGCACTCCGCCTTTCGGCAACAAGAGTCCCGCGGTGTTTCTTTACATAATTCAATTTTTGTATCGGATGAAAATGACATTCCAACCTTCTCCCCGGTGCTTATTGTTTATGGATATCCCGATGATTCACGCTGGTGCGCATATCTTCTTCCAACAGATGATTGTACAAAAGCTGCGCCAAAGCCACCGAGCGGTGATGCCCGCCGGTACAGCCGATGGCAATAACCAGCTGGGATTTTCCCTCATTGCAGTACAGCGGAATCATATAATCAACCAGGCTTAATAGGCGGTCGATGAACCCCTGTGTTTGCTCCCATTTCATCACATAACTGCGGACAGGCTCGTCCAGCCCCGTCAAATTTCGCAGTTCTTCCACATAGAACGGATTCGGAAGACAGCGCACGTCAAACACCAAATCCGCCTCAGCGGGTATTCCATATTTAAACCCGAAAGAAACGCAATGAATCATCAGTGCGTCGGATGAATCGCCTAAAAACAGGCTGGAAATGCGTTCCTTAAGCTGTGCGGGCGAAAGGTGGGACGTATCAATGATATAATCCGCCCGTTCCCGCACCGGCTTTAAAACATCCCTTTCCAGCTTAACCGCCTGCTCCAGCGAGCCCAGGCAGTTTTCCGCAAGCGGATGCTTGCGCCGCGTTTCCTTAAAACGGTTCATCAGCACATAATCATTCGCGTCTAAAAACAAAATCCGGTAATCCCGGTTTTCGCTTTTCAGCTCATCCAGCGTTTCAAACAGACTGGAAAACATATCTCCGCCGCGGATATCCGTAACGACCGCCACGCGGGAAAGCGAGCCGTTCGCCTGATTCGCAAGTTCATAAAATGCGGTAATTAACTTTGGCGGGATATTGTCCACGCAATAAAAGCCAATATCCTCCAGCGCGTCAATCGCGCGGGATTTCCCCGCGCCGGAAAGACCCGTCACAATTAAAAATTCCATAGTTCCTCCATATCAGCCGATCGTTTTTATTTCGCATTCCAGTTCCACATTCGTCTGCCGATACACGGTTTCCTTTATAATATCAATCAGTTCCAGCACGTCGCGGCAGGTCGCATCGCCCGTATTTACAATAAACCCGGCATGCTTTGTGCTTACCATGGCGCCGCCCACGCTCCTGCCCTTTAAACCGCAGTTTTCAATCAATGCCCCGGCAAAGTGGCCCTCCGGGCGCTTAAATACACTCCCGGCGCTTGGCATTTCAAGGGGCTGTTTTGTTTTTCTGCGGGCAAGCAGTTCGTCCATACGGGCTGCAATTTGGTCCCGGTCTCCCCTTTTCAGACGAATGGTAAGGGAGAGAATCGTGCAGCCATTGTCGGTCTAGGCGGTGTGGCGATAGCCCATCCCCAGCTTTGGACCGCTAAGCGAACCGATTTCCCCTGTTTTCGTAATATGCGTACAGGAAGTCAGCACGCTTTCCATTGCACATTCGTAGGCGCCCGCGTTCATAAACGCCGCGCCTCCGGCCGCACCGGGAATCCCCCACGCAAATTCAAGCCCGGTGAGCGAATGTTCCCTTGCAAAAACGCAGAGGCCGGCCAGCGTTGCACCCGCGCCACAGCGGATTGTGCAATCGTCGCCGGTAAATTGTATCTGGCTGAATTCCCCGGCCAGCGCACCCACTCCGCCGCGAATTCCATTGTCGCTGACAAGTATATTGGAGCCATTGCCGATAGGCAGCAGCGGCACTTCAAGCTCATTGGCAGCCTTGTACAGCTTTTGAATGGCTTCCATGCTGTATACGGTAATAAACAGATCCGCCGGCCCCCCTATTTTGAAGGTGGTATGGCGGCTCATCGGTTCGTCGCACCGGACTTTGCAGCCCAAGTCTTTCGCCGTGTTCGCTAACTGTTCCAGTCGATTCATTTTGCCCTCCATGATTTGGATTGAAAGACCGGATCGTTCTTTACCACGGAATACTCTTCTAAGTAAGCATGGAAGCGATCCACGCTTGCGTTTACCACAAGCTCTTCCGGAAAATCCAGTTCCTTCAATAATTCCAAGGAATGTTCAAAACATCCAACCGTTGCGGATATATGGGAATCCGAATTTATAATGATTGGAACGCTGTGTTTTTTACATAGCTCCATGATTTTTTTGCAGTTCGGTATGGATGTCTTCCGTCCTATAAAACTGCCTTCGTTCAATTCAACCAGTTTCCCCGTACGCCCAAACTCGGGGATTACTGTTTCAAAATCATATTCATACTCTTTTGTACCGCTGTGCCCAATCACATGAATCTGCGGGTTTTTCGTTATGTTCATCCATGCATTCGTAACCGCGTCTACGGTCGGTTTTTCGCAACGGAAGGCTTCTTCGTGAATGGATGCGACCAGCCAATCCATTCTCCCCACAGAATCCGGCTCAAGATCAATGTTGCCGTCCGTATCGATAATATTCGTTTCCTGCCCGCGCAGGACAAGAACACCTTCCATAAAACGCGGTATCACTTTCATATTTTCGAAATACCATTGCCCCGGCGCCCCTGGCATGCTGCGGCCATGATCGGTAATTGCGATTGCATACAGCTTTTTAAGCGCTGCAGCGTGTATCATTTCCTGTAATGTGCTGTACGCGTGTGTAGATGCAATCGTATGCGTATGTGTATCTGCTATGATATTCATTCTTACTCCTTGTTTCTGTTCCATACTTGTAATATTTCGGCTGTTTCCGCAAAACAAATGCATTCGGGCAAACCGAATAAAGCCCTTTTAAAATTCCAGTTCCCGCTTTTTCTCCTGCTCCTGCAGAATCGACATATCCATGCCCAGATTCTGCATCAGCTCCTGCGCCGCATTATATCCCATTTTTTTCTGGCGGTTGTTCATGGCGGCAACTTCGATAATAATGGCAAGGTTTCTGCCCGGCTTAACCGGAATGGTCAGCACCGGCACTTTAATTCCAAGAATCTCTGTGTATTCGCTGTCGATGCCCATACGGTCGTAAACCTTTTGATTATCCCAAATCTCAAGGTTGATAACCATATCGATTTTCTCCGTCATCTTTACGGCGCCCATACCGAAAATACGGCGTGCGTTAATAATGCCTATGCCGCGCAGCTCGATAAAATGCCGGATGTTTTCGGGGGCCTGTCCCACAAGCGATTTCGCGGATACCCTGCGGATTTCCACCGCGTCGTCCGCAATCAGGCGGTGTCCGCGTTTAATCAGCTCAATCGCCGTTTCGCTTTTACCGACGCCGCTGTCGCCGACCAGCAGGATTCCTTCGCCGTAAACTTCAACCAGCACCCCGTGCCGTGTAATCCGGGGAGCCAGTTCTACGTTCATAAAGGATACCAGCGCGGCCACCAGGCTGGACGTTGTTTCCGGCGTGCCCAAAAGCGGTATTTCATTGACTTTCACCGCATTTAAAAGCTCCGGCATCGGCTCGATATTGCGGGCTACAATTGCCGCGGGCGGTTTTTTAGAGAAAATTTCATTTAATACTTCGGCACGCTCTTGCGAGGAAATGGATTTTAAAAACGAAGTTTCCGCATTGCCGAAAACAATAATCCGTCTTGTGTCGTAATAATCGTAAAAACGATTCAGCTCAAGCCCCGGCCTATTGACATCCATAGAGGATATTAAAATATTTTCCGGGTCGCCGGGCATAAAAATCGTTTCCAGCGCAAGCTCTTTTATTACTTTTGACAGAGGCACGGTAAATCCTGTATCCAAAAAAACACCTGCTTCCTATTTTATTATATCTTCATTATATCTCAACCGGCATAAAGTTTAAAGTAAATTATCTATGAAAGGTGAAAATAATCCGGTTCAGAAAAGGAAGCATATCCGGCAAACCGGATATGCTTCCTAAATACATCTGTATCCTAACTAGCTGCTGATTGCTTTTACGCTGATATTCGCCATATAACTCCCGTAAACCCAGCATCTGGAAGAATTGCCCACGCTAATGCTGACCGGCATTTCCGTATGCCCGGTAAAATTTTCTTTCCCGGACATATCGATCTGTGCGGAAAGGCTGCCTTCCGTCAATTTCGTGATTTCGCTTTCCGGACCGACAACGGTAACCGTCAGGTTCTTGGTATAAACGCTTGCGGTCTTACCCGCCGCAAGATTTTTTACGGCGAAATTGCTGACGACCATTTTTCTTGTCGCCATGGAGCCTAAGTTCAGCGAAACTTTGGCAACCGGGATGTTACTAAGGTTTTTACAGCTTGCCGGAAGGCTCACGTTAACATCAAAGGTACTTGTCGTCGGGCTTACTCCTGAAAAGTCGATCGGCGCCAAGGTGATCTCCGTTAAATTCGCAAGCACATCTTTCGGGCCGGCAACCTCAATGGACTGCGGGCTGATGGTTATCTGATCCGCAGAAAGCGACAGGCCGGCCGGTTTATTGGTAAAGCTGGCGCTGAGCGGCAAAACAACTCTGGAAAGAACGGGGATCGTTACATCCACCTTATCCTGGCTCAGCTTAATCTTGTTGCTTACGACTTTGTTCCCGCTGGCGTCAGTCAAAATCAAGTCGGTGGTAAAGCTCTTGGATTCCCGAAGGGTATCGTTAATTTCATACTGTACAGAAACTTTGCTGACGCGCGATACTTCCTTTTCCGGACCGGAAACGGTAACCGTATCGATGCTGAAGGTTGGAGAGCTGACAAAATAGGAAGGATCCGATTTGTAATCCGCCTTATACTTAATCTCATTTTCAATCGGGAGCGTCTTCTCCGCGTAACGGTCTACGCTGATATTCGCCTGGCTCGGGGAGATGGAAACAACATCAAAATCCGACAGCGTTCCTTTTTTATTAACAGACAAATCAAATGTATAATTTCCCGGACTTGTAATGGTTGAGGCAAGCTGCGCGACAACCTCCAGATCGGACGCCTGTATCTGCTTTACGACCAGGCTGTTTCCCTTGATTGACACCGTCGCCGTCTGATTCACCGGGCTGAAAACCTTCAGACCGTCTTCCTGTGCGGCATCCGAAAGCCGGATGGTAATCGGCACGTCGGTAATCTGTCTTGGGAATTCCTCCGTATCGGTTAACGCCATGAAAATCCACAAGCCCATGGCCATGAGTACGGAAAAAAACATGACAAACTTATCGTTGTAAAATAATCTTCCAATACTGAATTTTTTAATCTTCATTTCTTTTTCGCCCTCCTTATGGAAGGGAGAAAGCTCTGCCGTTTTTCGCTCTGCTCGGTTTCGCTGGTAAGAACCAGGTTCTCGAGCTGGCTTTTCAGCGTTTCCCTGGTATAATTTCGCGTAAGCACACCATTAACCGCAACGGAAATCTGCCCGGTTTCCTCGGAAACAATCACTACAACCGCATCGGAGTTCTCGCTCATGCCAATTCCGGCACGATGCCTTGTACCAAGTTCAATACTGACATTGTCGCTTTTTGTAAGCGGCAGAATGCACCCGGCTGCATAAACCATCCCGTCGCGTAAAATCATGGCGCCATCATGAAGCGGAGCTTTGTTGAAAAAAAGATTGCAGATGATCGGAACGGACGGAATCGCGTTTACAACCGTACCTGTATCGATAATGTCCCCCAGCTTCGTTTTCCTTTCAAAAATGATCAGCGCACCGGTTCTCTGCTTCTGTAAAACGGCGACGGCATCCACAACCGCGTTTACGCATTTTCGGTTTTTCCGAGCCAATGCTTCATAATCATCCTGCGGCATACCGAACATCCATGGCTTATTTCCAATGCCGCTTCGACCGATCTGTTCCAGCGCGCGCCGAATTTCCGGCTGGAAGACAATAAGCAGCGCCATCACACTAAACTGGAAAAAGTAAGCGAGCAGGTTTCTCATCATATACAGCTTGAGAATATAGGATACGCCCCATACCGCCAAAAGCACAAGGATTCCCTTTACAAGCTGCTCTGCCCTTGTTTCACGAACAAGTTTTATTCCACTATATATAATAAAAGAAACCAGAATTACGTCCAAAGCATCCGAAACCCGAAACTGTTTCGCAAGGCTGAAAAACGAATTCCAAATGTTTACGACTACATCCATAACTTACTTCCTTCCGCGAGAATAAACGCACCCTTTTTATTGTAGCATATATCCTTTTATATGCAATCCCTTTATCCCGTATTTTCAGATTATTTTATGAACAGCCGCTACAAGCGCGTTCATCTCATTCATCGTGCTGAACGCGGAAGGAGAGACACGGACAGTACCCTGTTTTAGTGTTCCCATGAAATCGTGCGCAGCAGGCGAACAATGTAACCCCGCCCGTACCGCAATTCCGGCGGCGTTCAGTTTTTGCGAAACCGTTTCGCTTGGCAAGTCGTTTACGTTAAAAGATAAAACCGGCACAAAGTACGGCCAATCCGGTTCCTCCGTATATAATTTTATATTTTTATTTTCAGACAGTTTTTTATAAAGATACTTTATAAGAGCCATCTCGTGGCGGTAAATGTTTGGAATTCCTTTGCTTTTGACAAATTCCATTCCGGCAAGAAGCCCGGCAATGCCCGGCATGTTCTGCGTACCGCTTTCCATACGGTCCGGCATCGTCTGAGGCTGCTCCATGGAAGAAGAGCTTGTTCCGGTGCCGCCTTCGATAATCGTGTCCAGATTCGAGCCGTTGGGCGTAACCAGCATGCCGGTTCCCATTGGGCCATAAAGGCCTTTATGGCCGGCTACGCAAAGATAATCAAAGCCGCTTTCCGCCATATCAATCGGCAGAACGCCGGCCGACTGCGCGCAGTCCACGACAATCGGGATATCATACAGATGGGCAAGCGCGGCAATTCGTTCCACCGGGAGCCGGATTCCCCACACATTGGACGCGTGCGTGCATACAATCAATTTTGTATTTTCGCGAATAGCATTCCGGAATGCGTTCAGCGTCGCATCGTTATCGCCCGGAAAAACCTTGGCTACCGTATACGTAACGCCGTTTTCCGAAAGCTTCTGCAATGGGCGCATAACCGCATTGTGTTCAAGACTGGATGTAACGACATGGTCTCCCGGCTTTAAAAGTCCCTTTAAAACATAGTTCATTGCATGGGTGCAGTTCAGAGTAAACGCAACGCACTCCGGGCCGGGGGCTTTAAAAAAATCGGCTGCCGCCGTCCGGCAGCGATAGATTTCCTCCGCTGCCGCAAGCGACATGGCGTGACCGGCCCTGCCGGGGTTTGCGCCGTATTTTTTTAATGCAATTTGAACCGTATTCTGCACCGAAACTGGCTTTGGATAAGTAGTGGCAGCATTATCAAGATAAATCATGATATACCGTCTCTTTCCGCACGTCCAAGAATTTTAATGCCCATATCGGTTAAAATTTTTTCTGCTTCGTCGGTTCGTTCCGGAACATATATACTATAACCACAGCCGCCAATTTCATTGCCGCGCGGTGTTCTTTCAACATATGACTTTATTCCGTGACTGAATAAAATGTCGCGGCCCTTCATCGCATACGTAATTGAGTTGACCATAATCATAGGCTTGCCCATGGTTTTCACCTCTCTGTTTTTATTACAGAGTATGCGATAGTCAAGCCTTTTGTCCGTCCCCCACGGACACAATTATACAAACTGCGTGCGCGGCGATCCCTTCCCCGGCGCCGCTAAAGCCAAGTTCCTCCTCGGTGGTTGCCTTGACACTAATCTGATCAAAACCGGTTTTACAGGCCGCCGCCAAGTTTTTCCGCATCTCTTCAATATATGGTTTCAGCTTGGGCGCCTGTGCAATAATGGTAGCGTCGATATTTTCTATCTTATAGTTTTTTTCTTCAAGCAATCCGCATACCTTGGACAGCAGCAGCAGGCTGTCCGCATTTTTATAAGCGGGGTCCGTGTCGGGGAAATGCCCGCCGATATCGCCAAGCGCCGCGGCACCGAGAAGCGCGTCGGAAATTGCATGGGCAAGCACATCCGCGTCCGAATGGCCCAGAAGCCCCTTTTCGAACGGAATGTCCACACCGCCTAAAATGAGTTTCCGACCGGTTACCAAGCGGTGAACATCATAGCCGTGCCCGATTCTCATTTTTGCATCCTCCTGCATTTCACAATCGCTTCCGCAGTATAAATATCATCATTTGTTGTCAGTTTCAAATTTGTATATGTGCCCATACATAAATGAACCTTAACTCCTATATTTTCCACCAGTTGGCAGTCATCCGTATAATCCGCTCCGTCTTTGTGGGCCTGCTTCATCGCGTTGAGATAGAGTTCCCGCTCAAAAACCTGCGGGGTTTGAACCGCCCAAAGGGTGGAACGCTCCGGCGTTGATATGACATAATTATCTTTTCCGGTAATTTTAATTGTATCCTTTACAGGCACCGCAAGCGCAGACGCGCCGCAGCGGATCCCGTCTTTTATGGAAGCGTCTATCTCTTCGGGGGTGACCAATGACCTTGCCCCGTCGTGGATTGCAAAAAAAGCGGCATCCACCGGGGCTGCCATTACACCGGCTTCAACCGACTTCTGCCGCGTTATACCGCCTTCTACAATGGAAATGACTTTTTTTATTTTATATTTTTCAATAAAATCCTTCATCTCCGGCATATCTTCCCGCCGGCACACAACAATAACGTTCTTGACCATTTCAGCCGCGTCAAACGCAAAAAGTGTATGAACAATCGCGGGCACACCGCAAAGGGGAATAAACTGCTTGGAAAAACCAAGTGCCATCCGCGTGGATTCGCCGGCGGCAACAATGATTGCACAGCAGTTGGAATCTTTTCCCATATTTGCCGTCCCTTTCCTTATTTTTGAACTGTATCCTTCTTATTATAATATTTTGCGCGCTTCCGCGCAATTATAAAATTGTTATTCTCAAAAAATTCAAATTACGTTAACAATTCAAGTGCGAAAAAAAGATTGTATTCTCGTCGACATTAGTATATTATTGGTAGTACAAACATTAAAGGAAATGGTGATGATATGAACGAACTACCGGCTAAACATGTGAAAGACTCTGAAGTGGAACAGGTTCACTCTATTTTCTACAATCATCTGAATGGGCAGGGGCGCGTATTCGGCGGGCAGCTTGCCGCTTGGATTGATATTGTTGCCGGAGCAGTTGCACGCAGGCACTGCAACCGCAACGTTACAACCGCAGAAATCGATTCGCTCCAATTTAAGAACCCCGTATATGCAAACTGCCTGGTTATTCTCCACGGAAAAATCACATATGTGGGGACAACCTCTATGGAAGTGCGCGTTGACAGCTTTTCGGAAGATTTGTCCGGAACGCGGAAGCTTGTAAACACCGCATATCTTGTACTCGTGGCTTTGGATGAAAATGAAAAGCCTGTTGCGGTTCCAAGATTGATTTTAGACAATTTCCAGGAAGAAGCGGAATGGAAAGCCGCCGAAAAACGCCGGAAATTAAGACAGCAGCGGCGTTTGGAAGCCTATTAAAAGAAACACAGCCTGCATCGTACGATGCAGGCTGGTGTTTTGTTTAACTTGCGCTCTTCATGTGAAGCCTTAACCGGTCGGAAATCATTGCAATAAATTCGCTGTTGGTCGGCTTGCCGCGCGTGTTGTGAATTGTGTAGCCGAAATAGGAATTCAGGATATCGACGTCGCCGCGATCCCAGGCAACTTCAATTGCGTGCCGGATTGCGCGCTCAACGCGCGATGCCGTTGTGTCGTACTGTTTTGCTACGCTGGGGTAAAGCTGCTTTGTAACGGCATTAATAATATCCGGGTTTTCAATTGCCATAATGATGGAATCGCGTAAATAATGATACCCTTTGATATGGGCGGGAACGCCAATCTGGTGAAGGATCTCTGTCACCTGAATTTCCAGAGACGGTTCGGACGCTACCGGGGTTTGGGGCTTGTTTTGCGCTTTCGGAGTTAAACCGGACATGGAACACAACTGGATAATCCGATCGCACAAATCAGCTGCATTAAATGGATAAATTGCAAAATAAGAAGCACCTGACATCATAACTTCTCTTTCCAAGGCAGGACTGGTAAAATTGGAAATAATAATAAACATTGGCACGCATTCGGGGATCTTCGTTTGCACTGCTTTCATTACGCCGATGCCGTCCAAACGCGGCATAAACA
>JAAYWU010000086.1 GCA_012516295.1 Clostridiales bacterium
ATATTATCCACTCCCTCGGAATTCTCAATTTTTGCAATAATGCGGATTTTATGGCAATTATGTTTTTCCAGCTCTGTGCGCAAATCCAGAATGTCCTGGGCGCTGCGCGTAAAGGAAGCAGCGATGAAATCGAAATCCTCTTTCACGGCAAAGGCGATATCTTCCTTGTCTTTTTCGCTGATAAACGGCAGGGACAATTTGATGCCGGGCACATTGATGCCCTTGGGAGCGGACACATCGCCGCCATTGATTACGGTGCAGTAGATATCGGTATCCGTACACGATTCTACTTTCAATTCAATCAAACCGTCGTCAATCAGAATTATTGCACCGGGAACAACCTCCTGAGGAAGGCGGTCAAAGGTAACGGCGGCAATCGTTTCGTTCCCGACGATATCCCGGTTTGTAAGCGTGAATTTATCGCCGGCTTTCAATGTGACTTTTGGTTTGCTGAACTCTTTCAGCCGGATTTCCGGCCCTTTGGTATCCAGTAGAAGAGCCACCGGAAGCCCAAGCTCCCTGCGGAGCTTTTTAACCGCATCTGCCCGCACTTTTTGTTCGGCAGCAGTCTGATGCGAAAAATTCAATCGGGCGACATCCATTCCGGCAAGCATAAGCTGGCGGAGAACGTCCCCGTTATCCGTTGCAGGTACAAGAGTGCATATGATTTTCGTGTTTCTCAAGAGGCACACCCCATTCTATATAAATAAAAAACCTTACCCAGTTTATATGATATTACATTTGGCTATATAAATCAAACTATATTGGAATATATTTGATGGAAATCTGAAAAGAAGAAACCAGTTGAATTTATTTGATGGAAGATATACAATGAAATAAGAATTAAAGGGAAAACGAGGAGAGGAGTCTCCGTTTTTTGTAAATAGAGAATGTTTGGGGAGGAAAAGTATTCGTGCGTAAACGCGGAGAAAAGATTGTGAAAGGTCGTACCGGCTGGTATAAGGCAAACGAAGTAAGAAGAATTAAAATTATGATGTCCGTTATCGCCGTAACGCTTTGTGTTTCGGTTGCGGCAGGAGCGGTTCTGTTCTGGGTCGAAGTGAAACAGCCGTTCAGCAAACCGGTTTCCGCCACTATTGCGGAAAGTTCGAAAAGTACATCTACAAACGAGGAATTGCCTGTTTACGATAATTCCTATAATTTACGGGTCGTAAATTCGTCGAACGGCCTCAAATCCGATTTTCATGTTCAGCTGGAAGAGTTTAACGGCGTGAAAGTGGATTCAAAAATTGTTCCCGCCTTGAAAAAGATGATGGAAGATGCCAAGGCGGAAGGCTGTGCTTTAAAGCTTACAAAGGGCTACGTTTCCGCAGAGGAACAGGAGCGCCTTTATAATACCGCGGTGCAGGACCTGATGAAAAATCAGGGCTATTCGCAGGTGCGGGCACAAAATGAAGTGCAAAATACAATTGGCCGCGGCGGCTTTAATGAAAACCAGACCGGGATGGCCGTTGAATTTACCGCCGAGAGCCTTCCCGAGAACGGCGATTTTACCACGACGAAAGAATATAAATGGCTGTTGAAAAACAGCGTGCAGTACGGAGTTATCCTTCGTTACCAGGAGAACAAGGCTTCTTTAACCGGAATGGCTTTTAATCCCCGTCATTTTCGCTACGTAGGTACTGCAAACGCGGTGAAGATGCGGGAATATTCGATGTGCCTGGAAGAATACGCAACGTATATGAACCAGCAGTCTCCCAAGTAATCCATAAGAATTATTCCCGCAAATCGGATATTTTACTTGCAATTTATTGATTGCTATGGTAGAATTCTAATGTTAAGTTGCAGTATTATTGAAAGAGGTGACAGGAATGAAGGAAAATATACATCCAGCTTATAAAGAGACAACAATCACTTGCGCCTGCGGAAATGTTATTAAAACAAAATCCACGAAGGAGAATATCCGCGTTGAAATATGCTCCAAGTGCCACCCGTTCTTCACGGGTAAGCAAAAGCTTGTTGATACAAGTGGACGTGTTGACATGTTTAAGAAACGTTACGGTCTGGACAAGTAATTGTTCTTTTGCTCTCGTTGGATTTTAGGCGGTGCAGTTTTCTGCGCCGCTTATTTTTATTGCAAAGGGAGGAGCCATGATTGAGTATCGGACCGTTGCAGGTGAAGCCTGCGCGGAATTTACGGAAAGACATTCCCGTTTTATCGGTTATGCCAAACCTGTTCAGAATGAAGAGGAAGCCGTTTCCTTTATCCGTTCCATAAAATCAAAGCATTGGGACGCAACACATAATGTTTATGCTTATTCCGTGCGGGCCGGACAGGCCCAAAGATACTCGGACGACGGGGAACCGCAGGGCACAGCGGGAATCCCGGTACTGGATGTTATCCGGAAGTCCGGTGTAACGGATACGGTTATTGTTGTTACCCGTTATTTCGGCGGAATATTGCTCGGCGCGGGCGGTTTGGTCCGCGCGTATTCGCACGGTGCTTCCCTTGCGCTGGAAAAGGCGAGAATCATTACCATGCGCACCTGTGTGACCGCTGAAGTATGCTGCGACTACAGCCGGTACGGCCGGTTGAGCGCGTTAATCCCCGAATGCGGCGGTACCATTGACAATACGGAATTTACGGATGAAGTGAAAATTGTTTTTCATATGAGTGACATTACTCTGCCGGCTTTCGAACAAAAACTTGCCGATATTACATGCGGGCAAAGCAAAATTATCATCACCGGAGAAAAGTTTTTTGAAATTTAATCAGGAAATGCAGGGAATTTGTATTATTCTGCGTATATCTAATTGAAGCATGAATACAGGTGGTGATATTATGACGGTTCGTGAGCGGACGCAGACAATAGAGGAGCAGACTTTGTCGCCCTATGCGGCACTCTCGAAGAATACGCTGGGCAGAGATACCCCGGAAGAGGAATGTGCATTGAGGACGCCCTATCAGCGCGACAGGGACAGAATCCTTCATTGCAAATCCTTTCGGCGCTTAAAACATAAAACACAGGTTTTTCTTTCGCCGGAGGGCGACCATTACCGAACGCGCCTGACACATACGCTGGAGGTTTCCCAGATCGCGCGCACCATTGCAAGGGCGCTGCGCCTGAATGAGGATTTAACCGAGGCAATTTCGCTCGGGCATGATTTGGGACATACCCCATTCGGGCATGCAGGCGCGCGCGCGCTGAACGATTTGATGAAGGACGGCTTCCGGCATTACGAGCAAAGTGTACGAATCGTTGAAAAGCTGGAGAAATCCGGAACCGGGCTGAACCTGACAAAAGAGGTGCGCGACGGAATCCTCTGCCACACAAAGGGTACAGAGGCGATGACGCTGGAGGGCAGGGTGGTCCGCCTGGCGGATCGGATTGCCTACATCAATCACGATATTGATGACGCGGAGCGGGCCGGGGTTCTGCATGAGAAGGATATCCCAAGGGAAATTACGTCCGTTTTAGGCGGACGCAGGTCGGAAAGGATTGATACGCTGGTTCATTCCGTAGTTGAAAACAGCCGCGACGGCAGAATACGGATGGACCCGGAGATACAGGAAGCTTTTGACAAGCTCTACAATTTTATGTTTGAATATGTATACTTGAATTCTTACGCGAAAGCGGAAGAGAAAAAGGTTCCGAACCTGATCGGTGCGCTTTTTGATTATTTGCGCAAGCCCGACAATCTTCCGGATGATATGAAGAGGATTGCCGAACAGGACGGAATAGAACGGGCGGCCTGCGATTATATTGCGGGCATGACCGATCATTTTGCACTTCAGTTATTCCAGGATATTTATGTGCCGAAGTCCTGGAATATTTAATTATCATATAAAGGGGTGACGGCATGCCATTGCCGGAAGCTTTTATGCAGGAATTAAAAGCGCGCAATGATATTGCGGAAGTAGTTGCTTCCTATGTAAATCTGAGGCACAGCGGAAGAACATACGTCGGGCTTTGTCCCTTTCATACGGAAAAGACGCCATCTTTCAACGTTTATTCGGATAACGGTTCCTTTTACTGTTTTGGCTGCGGGGCGGGCGGCGACGTCATTACATTCATCCGCCGAATCGAAAATTTAGATTACATGGAGGCGATCCGTTTCCTGGCGCAGCGTGCTGGAATCCCGGTGCCGGAAAACAACGTGGACGACGGGATGCGCAGGCTGAAGGCGCGAATCTTGGAAATTAACCGCGAAGCCGCTCGATTTTTCTACGCTGCTCTGAATTCGAAAGAAGGAGCGGAGGGGATGGAATACCTGCGGCGGCGCGCTTTAACGCCGCAGACAATCCGGCACTTCGGGCTTGGATGGGCACCCGCTTCCCGTTATTCGCTTACCCGGCATCTTGCAAAAAAGGGATTTACGCAAGAGGAAATGGTGCTGGCGAACGTCGCTTTTAAAGGGAGGAGCGGACAAGTCATCGACCGCTTTGCTTCCCGGGTAATGTTTCCAATCATTGATTTACGGGGAAATGTGATTGCTTTCGGCGGCCGTATTTTAACGGACGCGAAACCGAAATACCTGAACACATCGGATACGCCGGTGTTTAACAAGGGAAATTTTTTATTCGCGCTGAACTTTGCGAAAAATAGTGCAAACGAGCGGCTGATTCTGTGCGAAGGCTATATGGATGTCATTTCCATGCATCAGGCGGGATTTACAAATGCCGTTGCGACGCTCGGAACGGCGCTGACCCCCTCGCAGGCAAGACTGATGGCCCACTATGCTACAGAGGTGGTCCTTTCTTACGACGCGGATGAAGCCGGGCAGAAGGCGACTAACCGGGCGATCCCCATTCTGCGGGACGCCGGCCTTTTGGTGAAGGTCCTTACGATTGCAGGAGGCATGGACCCGGACGAATACCTTCGGACAAACGGGGAAAATGGGCGTATAAAATTCAAGCAGCTTTTGGAAGCCTGCGGAAATGATGTAGAGTATCGGCTGCAAAAGATCAGGCAGAGCAGCAATCTGCAAAGCGCGCAAGGGCGCGTCGCGTATCTTACGGGAGCCTCCGCCGTCCTTTCCACTTTGGAAAATGAGGTAGAGCAGGAGGTCTATGCGGGAAAGCTGGCGGAAGAAACGGGTGTTGAGCGGTCCGCGATTATGCAGTTGGTGAAAAAGAACAGCGAAAAGCGGAAGAAAAGCCGTGAACAGAAGAAATTCAAGGCTTTTCAGCAGCAGTCGGCCGGGATCCGCGACAGCATCAATCCCGAAAAAGCACAGAATTTGCGGGCCGCAAGCGCGGAAGAAGCGCTGATCGCGTATATTGTGCAATACCCGGAGAACGCTAAGGATATTCTGGAAAGGTTACCCTCCGAAAAATTCATAACGGCGTTTAACCGTCGTGTATACCGGACAATAATGGATAGAATGAAAGATGAAAAGGCAATTAGCCTTACAGATATATCGGAAGACTTTTCTGTCGAGGAAATCGCCTCTATATCGAAGATTCTCGCCAAATTTCACGATGTTTCCGTCACAAAAAAGGATGCGCAGGAATATATTGGCGTGATTGAACAAGAATATGAAAAAATACGTATAGAAGAAGCAAAAACAGCAGAACCACAGGATATACAGGAA
>JAAYWU010000087.1 GCA_012516295.1 Clostridiales bacterium
ACCAATTATAATAAACATTTTATGATTATCATCATTTGATGAATTTAAGTTTAAATTATTTTTTAATCCAGTTCAAGTATCCACTTGTGAACATATTGTGAATTCTTATGGAAACGAGCGGTTAATTATACATTTTATTCGTATTTGAAAAAACCTTCCCGCCCGGCAGACCTTGACAACATTTTCGGGAGAGCCTATACTTTTCCTTATACAGCCATTGGATTTTTTTATTAAAAGAATGGCTCAAACCTCTGCGGTTTGGGCCATTCTGCAGTATGTATTATGAAATAAAAAATAGTTGTTTTTTTAATGCAAATGATGGAATTATATGAGAACCATGCGATTAACAAATTTCTGCATTTCAGATAAAAAGGAGTAATCAACTATGATCAGCGTAAATGAAAAACTGGCTGCGCTTCGCCGTAAAATGAAGGAAAACGGCGTGCAGGCCTGTATCATCCCTTCCTCCGACCCGCATATGAGCGAATACCTTCCCGCACATTGGGAGGCGAGAAGCTATTTTTCGGGCTTTGACGGTTCCGCCGGCACCCTTGTGGTAACTGAAAAGGAAAGCGGACTTTGGACGGACGGCCGGTATTTTATTCAGGCGGCGCACCAGCTTGAGGGCAGCGAAATTGAATTGTACCGCATGGCGGTGAAGGGCGTTCCCACTTATACCGAATTTTTGGCCGAGAAACTGAAGGAAGGGGATACCGTCGGCTTTGACGGCAAAATGCTTTCCGTTTCTTCCGTGAAGGAAATGGAGGAAAAATTCCGGGAGAAACAGCTCAAGATCAAATCGGTTGACCTTATTTGTGATATTTGGCCGGACAGGCCCGCCATCCCCGCGTCGGAGGTTTTCATCCATGATGTAAAATACGCTGGTTACACCTGTAAAGAAAAGCTAGAGCAGGTGCGTTCCGAACTGAAAAAACAGAAAGCGGACGGGGAAATCATCGCGAAGCTGGACTGTGTCGCGTGGCTGATGAATATTCGTGCGGACGATATCGAATACAACCCGCTTGCGGTTTCCTACGCGGCGGTTTATATGGATTCCGCTTACCTGTTCATCAATACGAAGCGGGTTCCCGCCGAGGTTTTGGCTTATCTGAAAGAGAACGGCGTCACGGTTCAGGAGTACGAGGAAATTGACGCGGCGCTGAAAAATATCAATACCAAGAAAACCATTTTGATTGACCCCGCGGGCTTTAATTATGAACTGTATCGGATTCTGAAACAGAATCCGAATGTTACCATAAAAGAAGGGGCGGATACGGTAACCGCCCTGAAAGGCGTAAAAAATGAAACGGAAATAAAAAATATCATCGAGGCGCATGTAAAGGACGGCTGCGCGATGGTAGAATTCCGCGTAAAGCTCGATGAAATGATGAAGAACGGCGAAAAGGTGACGGAATGCACGGTCTGCGACATGCTGAGAGAGTGCCGCGCAAAGCAGCCGAACAACAAGGGCGAAAGCTTCGGCACAATCGCCGCCTATAAAGGGAACGCCGCAATGATGCATTATTCGCCGAAACCGGAGACCTGCAGCACCATTCAAAACGAAGGCTTCCTGCTTGTAGATTCCGGCGGACAGTACCTTGAGGGGACAACCGATATCACCCGCACCTTTGTCATGGGCCCGCTTACGCAGGAGGAAAAAGAGCATTATACGTATGTCCTGAAAGCACATATTGCCCTGGCCTCCGCCGTATTTCTGGAAGGCTGCACCGGCGGCAATGTGGATATCCTCAGCCGCGAACAGGTCTGGAAGCATGGCATTGATTACCGCTGCGGCACCGGGCATGGCGTTGGGATGTTCGGCGGTGTGCACGAAGGCCCGCAGAACCTTCGCATCAGCAACAATGTCGTGCTGAAAAAGGGAATGACCGTTACCAACGAACCCGGCATTTACGAAGAGGGCAAGCACGGTATCCGCACGGAAAATATCATGCTTGTTGTCGAAGACCGGAACACCGAATACGGCCAGTTCTATCGGTTTGACATCATCACATATTTCCCGATTGATACCGCGGGAATTGTCATGAACCTGATGTCCGACGAGGATATTGTATGGCTGAATAACTATCATAAGCTGGTTTATGAAAAGCTGTCGCCGCGCCTTTCCGGCAAAGAGCTTGCGTGGTTGAAAGAACATACCGCGCCGATCAGCAGATAATCCCATATTTAAAGGACGTGCTGTGTTTTCACAGCACGCCCTTTTTTCGTGCGAAAATACCCGGCACAGCCGGGGTGTCTGTTCTTTTGAAGGACTTAAGATGAAAAAATTTCTTCTTGAATCAATCTTCGTTAAACCGGGAAAGAAAGGCTTTGGTGCGCTCGTTCTGCGTGTTTTCAAAAATCTGCTCCGGCCTGCCCTGCTCAATAATGGTCCCGTTATCCATAAAAACCACGTAATCCGCAACGTCGCGGGCAAATTTCATTTCGTGCGTAACAACCGCCATGGTCATGCGTTCCGATGCAAGGGAGCGGATGACCTTTAATATTTCCCCGGTCAGCTCCGGGTCGAGCGCGCTTGTCGGCTCGTCGAAAAACAGGATGTCCGGATTCATGGCAAGCGCGCGTGCAATGGAAACACGCTGCTGCTGGCCGCCGGAAAGCTGGCAGGGGTAGGCATTCGCCTTGTCGGACAAATCCATTTTTTTCAGCAGCGCAAGCGCGGTGCTTTCCGCTTCTTCCTTGGACTTGTTCAGTACCCGGATGGGCGCCTCCGTAATATTCTGAAGGACGGAAAAATGCGGGAACAGGTTGAAATTCTGGAAAACAAGCCCGATGTGCAATCCTATCTTAACGCAGGCGGCGCGGTCGGAGTACACAGCCTTGCCGGCTGCGTCGTTCTTGACCAGCGTTTCGCCGCAAATGGTGATTTCTCCGGAATCCACCGTTTCAAGCTGTGTAACGCAGCGGAGAAAGGTGCTTTTTCCGGAACCGGAAGGCCCGATGATGGCAAGAACCTCTCCTTTTTCAATTTCTATGGAAATTCCGTTCAGCACCTGGGTGCCGTCGTAACTTTTTTTAATATTCTTTGCAGATAAAATTTGCATGGATAGCCCCCCTTAACGGTAATAGTCCAGTCGTTTTTCCGCTATGGTGAAGCAGCGGGTGACAATCCCGTTCATAATCAGGTAAAAAGCGCCTGCGATCACCAGCGGGGTCATATCTACGGCGGATGAAACCCAGTTGGAGGTTACCTTCAGCAGTTCCACAATTCCGATTACCTGTGCAAGTGAAGTATCTTTTACAAGAGTAATAAATTCGTTGCCCATCGGGGGAATAATGTGCTTTATAACCTGCGGGAGAATAATGCGGAAAAAGGGTTGCTTCCGCGTGAAACCGAGCACCTTCGCGGCTTCGTACTGCCCCCTCGGGATTCCTTCAATCCCCCCTCGGAAAATCTCCGCAAAATAAGCCGCATAATTCAGAACGAACGCGACCTCGGCAGCCAAAACGCGGTCAAGCTGGATGC
>JAAYWU010000088.1 GCA_012516295.1 Clostridiales bacterium
CCCGGCGCATCTTATCTACGGATTCGCCCTTGCCGGAGCCAAGCGTGCTGTAAGAAAGCAGCGCGACGCGGGGATCAATGGAGAAAACTCTCGCCGTTTTGGCTGTTTCCACCGCGATTTCGGCAAGCTGGTCTTCGTTCGGGTCCAGATTGATGGCACAGTCCGCCAGGGCGTAAAGCTCCTCGGCATCATCCTTCCGGCGGTGAAGAATAAAGCAGCTGGATACAATCTTATTGCCGGGCTTGGTCTTGATAATCTGGAGCGCCGGACGGACCGTGTCGGCGGTGGAATAGGTTGCCCCGCCCAAAAGCGCGTCCGCTTTTCCCATTTTTACAAGCATGGTTCCGAAATAGTTGGATTTCCGAAGCGCTGCGCGGCAGGTTGCTTCATCATCCTTCCCTTTTCTCAGCTCAGCCATCATCGAAACCATTGCTTCCATATCGCTGTAATTCAGCGGATCAATAATCTCGATTCCGTCGTCGACGGGAAACCCGCATTTTTCCCCTGCGGCCCGCACTTCGTCGGGGTTGCCCAAAAGGATGGGCTGAAGGATTTTTTCCTTATGCAGACGATGAGCCGCTTCGAGGATACGCGCGTCCGTTCCTTCCGTAAAAACCAGGTTTCTCTGTTTCGTTTTCAGCAGTTCGATCATTTTTTCAAACATATGCCTACCTCCATTTATTTTATTCCAGTCACGAAACCCACACACCTTAGTCCGGCTTCTGTGTGACCGAAAAATTATCGATATTGCACAACCTGCATTTTCAAAACTTGCATACAAATATATTTTACCACGAAAACAGCAAGCGTGCACTAGAAAATGAAATTTACTTGGAAACAGCCGGAGCCGATCCCCGGAAAAGGACAAAGTTGGCCATTCGGCTTGCGGTTTTGGGGCTTTCTTACTGTTCTTTACAAAAGAACGGGGCGGATGCTTTCTTTTCAGAAAGAATATTTTTAATGTTCATTTCGAACAATTTTCATTCCTGACGCCCGCTATAATAGAAGAGGTAATGGTTACCAATCTGAAATCATAAAAACGGAGGAACGTTCAAAATGCAAAAAACATTACAACTTGGATGTGCGCAAGGAATCGTTGACACGCTTGGCGGCGAATTAATCTCGTACAAAAACAACGGGAGGGAATACATCTGGACGGGTGACCCGAAGTATTGGACCGGACACGCTCCCATCCTTTTCCCATTCGTCAGCGCGCTGAAAGACAATAAAGTGAAGTTCGGTTCAACCATCTGCTCCGCGACAGCAAAGCATGGATTTGCGCGCAAAAGTCAGTTTGAACTGACCGAGTGCACCGACACAAGGGCCGTTTTTACACTGGTTTCCAATGAGGTAACAAGGGCGCAGTACCCGTATGACTTCGCGCTTACCATTGCGCATGAACTTTCCGAATCCGGCTACAAAACCACCTATACGGTAAAAAACACAGGGAACGGCGATATGCAGTTCTGCATCGGCGGGCACCCAGGCTTTTGCGTGGACGGCTCGATCGAGGACTACGAGCTGAAATTTGAGAAAGCAGAGAATGCCGACCTTTATTATACTGACGAAAACAGCCTGTTCAGCGAGAATTATAAATTCAGCAAACGCATGGAATCGGACACCTTCCCCCTTGTGTACAGCGATTTTGACGTTGACGCGCTTATTGCAAAGGATCTCAGGAGCCGCAAGGTCCGCCTTATAAAGAAAAGCGACGGGACCGGCGTGGAACTCGACTTTAACGGTTTTCAAGTCCTCGTGCTGTGGACGCCGCCGAAAAAGCAGGCGCCGTTTATCTGCCTTGAGCCATGGAACGGGCTTCCGGCGCTTACAAATGAAAGCGGCAACTTTGAAGATAAGCCCTACCGGATTGTACTCCCGGCCGGGGAAGAATATTCCGTGGGCTATCAGGTTTCGGTACTGAAATAATAACACGCAAAGCGGCGCGAACCCGCTCGAATCATGTAAATTCCAACCGAATAAATTAAAAAAAGTGCTGCTCTTAGGAGCGGCACTTTTTTCTGAAAAACGACGCGGGGCATGGAGTCCTTTTAAATGAAAAAGCCTTTCAAACATCCGAATCCGCTGTATTTCTTTGGAAAGGAATACGGCGCAGCAGAAATGGATAACCTATTTCCAGCAATGTGTGGAAAGCGAACGGCTCACGAAAAATGCTTCGAAGGGCGTTCCCGATTTTCATTCATTCACGCTGCAACACAGCCATTTCCGCTTCGCGAATTTGAAATCTGGCTGTTCATTAAAAGGAGAAATACCAATGAGAAAAGTTGTTTTAGCAGGGGGCTGCCGCACAGCAATCGGCAAAATGGGCGGCACACTCAGCAATACACCCGCTCCCGAACTAGGAGCAATCGTTATTAAGGAGGCTATCAACCGCGCGGGTATCAAGCCGGAACAGGTGGATCAGGTTTATATGGGCTGCGTGATCCAGGCGGCACAGGGGCAGAATGTGGCAAGGCAGGCTTCCATCAAGGCGGGGCTGCCCGTCGATGTTCCGGCCGTTACGCTCAACGTGGTCTGCGCTTCCGGGCTGGAATGCGTAAACACGGCCGCCCGCATGATTCTAGCAGGCGCCGCGGACATCGTGGTGGCCGGCGGCACGGAAAACATGTCCATGGCGCCCTACGCCATCAAACAGGGGCGTTACGGTTACCGCTTGGGTAACGGCACCCTGATCGACACGATGGTGAACGACGCGCTGTGGGACGCCTTTAATGACTACCACATGGGCATCACCGCGGAAAACGTGGCGCAAAAGTGGGGCTTAACCCGGCAACAGCTCGACGAATTCAGCGCCGAGACGCAGCAGAAAGCCTGCAAGGCGATTCTATCGGGCGAATACCGCGAGGAGATTGTACCCGTCCCCGTTAAGACGAAAAAGGACGTCGTGATGTTTGACACCGACGAAGGCCCGCGCCCTGACACCACAGTGGAAACCCTTGCAAAATTAAAGCCTGCTTTCAAGCCGGACGGCATGGTTACCGCCGGAAACGCCTCCAATATTAACGACGGCGCGGCGGCGATCGTCGTAATGAGCGAGGACAAAGCAAAGGAGCTTGGCGTTGAGCCCATGGCGACCTGGGTAGCGGGCGCGCTTGGCGGCGTGGAGCCGTCCATCATGGGAATCGGCCCCGTCGCGGCCGTGAAAAAAGTGCTGGAGAAAACCGGCATGAAGCTGGAGGACTTCGACCTGTTCGAAACAAACGAAGCCTTCGCCGCCCAGAGCCTTGCTGTAATAAAGGAGCTGGGCCTGGACACAAGCAAAATCAACGTGAACGGCGGCGCAATCGCCCTCGGCCACCCGGTGGGCGCTTCCGGCTGCCGCATCCTGGTCACCCTGCTGCATGCCATGAAAAAGCGCGGCGCGAAAAAGGGGCTTGCCACTCTTTGTGTCGGCGGCGGCATGGGCTGCGCCACGATTGTGGAAAGGGAATAATGGCGGCATGGCTTATTGGCAGCCGCATAAAGGAAAAAGACGGAGCTCTGTTTCTGACAGAAACTCCGTTTTTTATGTTCATAAATCCTTATATGTTACTGATTTCGGAACCTCGCCAAAAAGTCCTTGGTGGCTTCCTGCTTCGGATTTCCGAAAAGTTCCGCCGGTTCGCCTTCCTCGGCGACAACGCCGTCTTTCATAAAGACCACCCGGGAGGAAACGTCACGCGCGAAGGCCATCTCATGGGTAACAATCACCATGGTCATGCCCTCCTTCGCCAAGCTTCGCATAACCTCCAGCACCTCGCCCACCATCTGCGGGTCCAGCGCGCTGGTCGGTTCGTCGAACAGCAGCACTTCGGGCTCCATTGCCAGCGCGCGGGCGATCGCCACCCGCTGCTTCTGCCCGCCGGAAAGCTGGTGCGGCTTTGCGTTGATGTATTCCGCCATGCCGACCTTGGAAAGGTATTTCATCGCGGTATCCTCCGCCGTTTTCTTATCCTTTTTCAGGACCTTCGTAACGCCCGCCATGCAGTTTCCGAGAACGGTCATATTGTTGAACAGGTTAAAGGACTGGAACACCATGCCCACCTTGGCGCGGTAGGCGTTGATGTCTATCCCCTTCCCGGTGATATCCTGCCCGTGGAACAGAATCTGGCCGGAGGTCGGGGTTTCCAGCATATTAATGCAGCGCAGCAGCGTGGATTTTCCCGAACCGGAAGCGCCGATAATACAGATTACATTGCCGTGCCGGGTTTCAAAGTTGATGTCGCGAAGCACCACATTGTCCCCGAAGCTTTTGCTCAGATGCCGCACCTGCAAAATGGGGGATTTCAGTTCGTCCATGTTTTCCCTCCTCCCATGTGGACGGGATTGTGACCCGACGGGTCGGCCATCATGTCGCTCTTTACGAGCGAGTAATAGCTGGAACCGTCAATTTTATGCTCGATCCAGAGAAGCAGGCGCGAGCAGGTGAAGGTCATAACAAAGTAGATCACGCAAATGAGGAAGAACACCTCAAAGTAGCGCATGAAGGCGCCGGCTGCGGAGTTTCCGGAAAAGTACAGCTCCGTTACGGAAATGACGTTCAGAACGGAGGTGTCCTTGATGTTGATGATGAGGTTGTTGCCAATCTGCGGGAGGATGTTGCGCAGGGTCTGCGGCATGATGACGTACAGCATCGTCTGCCAGTGGGACATCCCGATGGCCATGGCCCCTTCCGTCTGGCCGATATCGATCGAGTCGATCCCGCCGAGGACGGTTTCCGCCATATACGCGCCGGTATTGATGGAAACAACGAAGAAGCCCGCGAAAAGGGGCGTCATATCTACTTTAAACACCTGCATGGAACCGTAGTACAGCACCATTGCCTGCACAATCATCGGGGTGCCTCGGAAAACTTCGATGTAGGCCGCCAGAATGAACTGGAGCAGCCTGTGCAGGGTTTTTACAAACGGGTTTGCGTCCCTGCGGACGGGGAGCGTGCGCAGCACGCCGACCAGAAGGCCGATGACGCAGCCGATCAGCGTGCCGACCAGCGCCAGCAGGAGCGTTACGCCCGCGCCGTTTAGGAAAATTACGCCGTAATGTTTTGCAATATAGAGAACCCAGCCGAAAAAGTCGGCGTCGCCGGGGAGATTCATAACTGACAACTCACTTCCTGTATTTTCGCGTTACTGCGCCAAAGGCTGCTTGGCGATCGCGTCCTGCATGATTTTGTCGCGGTCCGCCTCGCTGATGCCGGAAAGGGCCTTGTTGATGGCGGCCTTCAGCTCGGGATTCGACTTGGACACCGCAATGCCGAGGTTCACATCCTCATCGGAAGCCTGAAAGCCGTTTTCGCCCGAAAAGTCGAGCATCACCAGCTTTTTGTTGGCATACACGGCGCCCATCGCGGTCGGCTTGTCCGTTACAAAAACATCGGTTTTACCGGAAGAAAGGGCGACGATTAGCGAAGGAACATTTTTCATGGCGGGCTGAATCTTCGCCTCCGGAATCTGCTTCAGCATATCGTACCAGACGGGATTCTGCGGGAGGTGCAGGAAGCGCCCTTTAAATCCGCCACGCTTTTCGCGGAAGCATATTTGCTGTCGGAGCGAACCAGCGCGTAGATGGTTGCCTTATAGTACGGGTCGGTGAAATCGACGGTTTTCTTGCGTTCTTCGGTAATGCTCATGCCGGCGATGACCGCGTCCAGCTTGCCGGAAACCACGCCCGGCGCAAGGCCGTCCCACTCTGTTTTCACAATCTGCAGGTCATAGCCGATTGCGTCGGCAATTTTCTTCGCCATCATCACGTCGTACCCGTTGGTGTATTCGCCGCCGCTGTTGGCAATGGGGACCGCACCGTTGGAGCCGTCCGCCTGCGTCCAGTTGTAGGGGGCGTAGTTGCATTCCATGCCAACCCGCAGTACTTTTTTCGTTCCGTTTGAGGCCGGCGCCGCTGTTTCGGACTTCGTGCAGCCGGCCGTGGTTATCAGCCCCGCCGTCAGAAGCACGCTCACGAGCGCCGCCGCAATCCTTTTTTTGAATTTCATAACAAACTCCTATCTTTCATCGAATAATTCCTGTTGATGGGCAAAAACGTGACCGGCGCCATAAACATGGCGCCGGCAAAACCTGTATCGAAATCGGGGAATGTTGTTATCAGTTCACAATACCGGATATCCCCAGTGCCAACGGGATTGGATTAGGCCGGAAGCATACCGGAAATCGCGGTAAAGGTAATACCGAGAACCGTCATGACAATGAACAGCTTCCAGCAGGTTTTCCACCACTGTTGGAAAGAAATTTTGCAAACCGCAAGTCCGGCAACCGTCATACCGGCGGTCGGGCTGATGGTATTGATGCACTGGTTTGCATACTGGAGGCAGGTAACAGAGGCTTCCGGGTTAACACCCATCAGTCTGGTAAGCGGCGCCATAACCGGAATGGTAAGGGCAGCCTGTCCGGAAGAGGAGGGGATTAACAGGGCGATCAGGCTCTGTGCAAAATACATCATTGTGGTGAAGATAACGGTCGGAACACCCTGCAGGGAAGTGGCCAGCGCATTCAGGATCGTGTCGATAATCAGGCCGGTTTCCGCAACGGAAAGGATTCCGCGTGCAACGCCGATGATTACGGCGGCATATGCAAAATCTTTCAAGCCGATTACAAACTGGTCCGCAATTTCTTTTTCCTTCAGCCCGCCGAGAATACCGGAAGCCAACCCTATTCCAAGGAAGACCATGGAGATTTCATCCATATACCATCCGAACTTGACAAGGCCGAAAATGATGAGCCCCATGCCAAGGGTGAAGGTAAGGAGGACGAGCTTTTGCCTTAATGTGAATTCGCTGTCTTCTTCCTGCGCGTCCACAAGGAATTCTTCGCGCTTCGCGATATCGTCACGGTAAGTAATGGAGCTTTCCGGGTTGTTTTTTACTTTCTTTGCATACATCATGACGAAAATAATACCCATCGCCATGAAAATAATCCACTGGATAAAGCGGAAGCCCAACTGCGGATTTCCGGAGATTCCCGCGATTCCCTGCGCAATCAATACGTTGAAGGGGTTCGTGGTGGAGGCGCAGTACCCCAATTGGGGCCCCAGGAAAACAATCATGAACGCCGTCATGGAGTCGTACCCCATCCCCATGATGATCGGCATAAAGATCGCGTAGAACGGAAGCGCTTCCTCGGACATGCCGAACGACGTACCGCCAAGCCCGAAAAGAATCATGGAAATCGGAATAATCAAAGATGCTTTGCCGCGCAGCTTTTTTACAACGCGTTTCATACCGGCGTTAATCGCGCCCGTTGTGTTGATAATCTGGAATGTGCCGCCAATCAAAAGGACAAACGCCACAACATCGGAAGCCGCTTGAATTCCTTTGGTCGGCGCCTGAAGGATGTCCGCAATGCCTTGGCGGTGGTCGGTTCCGTCCTCGTCCACCTTCGGAACGAGATGGTACGTTCCGGCGATGGCTACCGACCGGGTTCCTGCCGCCGTTTCAATTTCCTTCCGGTCAAATTCGCCGCTGGGTACGAACCAGGTGAGGATGGCAACAAAAACAATGAGCAGAAAGGCAATTGTGTAAACGTGGGGCAGAGCGAATTTTTTCTTTTTCAATAAAGCTGAAGTTCCAGTAGACATAATTCTCCTCCTTAATATCATTCCGCTTGCTGTGCTTACAAAAGGTACTGTAATCGTATTAGCATGTCATATGTCGTAATACATCGTCATATAGAGATTAGCAATTTTCACACCCATTGTCAATAGTATTTAACAGATTTGTGGATTCCTTAAAAAATTTGTTCATTTTTTCGTCATATTTTCCTGTTGTATTTCCCACCAGGAATAACATGAAGGATTTCTTCCCTTTTTCCCGTTTTTCCCTTTCTATACGAGCAAAAAGCAATCTTCTTAACCCGGCTTCCTCCCGGTTCCGGGTTAAGCCACCCGCCGGCAGGGGCTGGGGGGTTTTCTATCCGTGCAAAAAGCCGTTTTCCACTTTCCTTTTTGCTCACCGCGAAAACTTTTTAAACGCCACAGGCGGGTGTTTTTGAATGATAAGAAAAAAGCAGCATCCCTTGAAGACCGTTCTTGAAGGGATGCTGCAATCGTATGAATATGTAGAAATCATGGAAGGTTGAATATATACCGGCTGCCGACAATATACTGCCTTCCAATATGCACCGGGCGGTTATTGCTGTCCAGAATGTTGGCGATCATGTAAAAAAGCGGCTCGCCAAGCGAAACATGGAGCAGCTTAGCTGTATAAGCGGTCGCGCGCACCAGCTCCAGCGTACAGGTTTCCGAACCCGCGGGATAAATCCCCTTGCTGTTCAAAAGCGTATACAAAGAGCTGTCGAGCTTTTCTTCCAGTAAAAATTCAAAGCCTTTAATGGGGAAATAATTGTTTATCGAGCATAATGGGGTCGCCGTCCGCCGACAGCACCCTCTGCGTAAATATAATTTTATCGTTGCTTCCATGGTTTAAAAAATTCTTTTCATCCACGCCGGGGTTAATGATCTTCCGGTCCACCAGGGTGTGCGACGGTTTCATGCCACAGGCAATGCAGGCGTTTTTAAAGCTCAAAACATTTTCGATTTTACGCTTGAGCTTCGGCTTATTTACAAAAGTACCCTTCCCCTGCTTTTTCACAAGGTAGCCTTCCGTAACAAGCTCCTCCACCGCCTTGCGCACGGTAATCCGGCTGATGGAATACATATTCATAAACTCCGGCTCGCTGGGAATCTTATCCCCGTAGCGGAATTCGCCGATGTCAATTTTTCGCTTTATTTCCTCCATTAACTGCTGATACAGGGGAGTTTGTGACTCCATATTTAAAGAAAGACCCATAAAATTTGTCCTTTCTAACCAATTGCTTAAAATAACGTTCTAATTCAACTTATCCTCATTATAGTA
>JAAYWU010000089.1 GCA_012516295.1 Clostridiales bacterium
CGAGGGGCAGGAAGCGGGTTCCGCCGCGATGAAATATGGGTTTGCCCGGCCCAGCAGCTTATCCTGCATGAACGGCGCAATCAGGCCGCCCAAGTTGGAGCCGCCCCCGGCGCAGCCGATTACAATGTCCGGGTATTCTCCCAGCAGTTCCATGGCCTTTTTGCATTCCAGCCCGATAATGGACTGATGCAGTAAAACCTGATTCAGTACGGAACCCAGCACATAGCGGCAGCCGGGAGTGCTTACCGCCTTTTCAACTGCTTCTGAAATCGCGCAGCCCAGGCTTCCGGTGGTGTCGGGTTTTTCCGAAAGAATCGCACGGCCGGCTTTTGTCGTGTCGCTGGGGCTGGCGGTTACCGCTGCGCCGAAAGTCTGCATAATCGTCTTCCGGTACGGCTTCTGGCTGTAAGAAGACTTTACCATAAATACGTCCAGATGGATTCCGAAGTATGCGCACGCCTCGGCCAGCGCGGTCCCCCACTGGCCGGCCCCTGTTTCGGTTGTAAGGGCTGTCAGCCCCTGCTCCTTCGCGTAATACGCCTGCGCGACGGCGGAATTGAGCTTGTGGCTTCCGGAAGTGTTGCCGCCCTCGAATTTGAAATAAATCTTCGCGGGCGTTTTCAGATGCTTTTCCAGCGCGTAAGCGCGGCAGAGCGGGGAGGGGCGGTACGCCCTGTAAACTTCCTGAACCGGCTCCGGAATATCAAAATAGGCTGTGGTGCAATCCGTTTCCTGCTCCGCCAGTTTCTCACAGAAAATGGGGTACAGCTCCTCTGTGCGGATCGGTTGGAAGGTGGCGGGGTTCAGCAAAGGGTCGGGCTGGGATTTCATATCCGCCCGAAGATTGTACCACTGCTTCGGCATCTGCTCCTCGGTTAATATTATCCTGTGCGGGATTTTTGTCATAACGATTCTCCTTTCGTAAACGGAATAAAAAAACGCCCTTGCCCCTAAATCATTAGGGACAAGAGCGATTGCTCCTGCGGTACCACCCAAATTGCGCTTTCAGCGCCGCTTTTTCCACGCACCATCATGCGTGCTCCCTTGGTAACGGGCGGAGTTCCCGTCAGCGGCTACTCGTTTCCTTTCACGCTGCCCTCGTAAGTCCATTCGACAGGCCCCGTTTTGCCGCAATCACACCGCCTGCGGCTCTCTTGGAAAACGCTTAGCCTGTTTACTACTCTTACTCATCGGTTTTTTCTTATTTGCCTTATTATAGGGGGAGTAATCGAAAATGTCAAGGGGAGTTTTGATTCTTATGAATTTGGGCTGTATTGTTTTTCTTAGGGTATGGTATAATGATAAAATGATGACACAATAGACGGCAGGAAAATCTGCTTATGAGGGACAGATATGGATTTAAAGAAGAATGATTTCATTGATTTGGAAATAACGGGATATACGGCGCAGGGCAGCGGTGTCGGCCGATATAACGACATCGCGGTTTTCGTGCCGCTTGCGGCGAAGGGCGACCGGCTGCGCGTAAAAATCCTGAAAACCGCAAAAACATACGCCTTTGGGCGAATTGATAAAATAATAAAAGCGTCGGAGGATCGGATTGCGCTTGACTGCGCACAGTTTGCCCAGTGCGGCGGATGCGTTTACCGGCATATTGCTTATGCCGCCGAGCTGCAAGCGAAACAGCAGATGGTGCAGGACGCGCTGGAACGCATCGGCGGGTTCCGCGGGATTGCGGTTCAGCCGATTGTCGGCGCAAAGGATCCCGACCGTTACCGCAATAAGGCGCAGCTTCCCATCGGGCGCGGGCCGGACGGCACAATCCGGATGGGCTTTTTCGCAAACCACAGCCACCGGATCATTCCCTGCGAGGAATGCCTGTTGCAGCCGGAGGAATTCACCGCGGCGATGGAAGCCTTTCGGCAATGGGCGCAGCAAAGCGGAGACAGCGTTTACGAGGAAGAAACCAGGAAAGGCAGGCTTCGGCACCTGTACCTGCGGAAAGCGAACGCGACCGGAGAAGTGATGGCCTGCGTCGTTGTAAACGGGAACGGCGTGCATTATGAACCGGAACTGGTCAACATATTGAAAGAAAAAGTGCCCGGATTAAAGAGCGTGATTATTAACGTGAACCGCGAAAAGACGAATGTGGAGCTGGGGAAGAAATGCCGTACCGTGTGGGGCAGCGATACGATTACGGATACCCTGTGCGGTCTGAATTTCCACATATCCCCGATGTCCTTTTACCAGGTCAACCGTGACCAGGCGGAGCGGCTGTATACGATTGCGGGCGAATATGCCGGACTGACCGGGAAGGAGACCCTTTTGGACCTTTACTGCGGTACCGGAACCATCGGGCTTTCCATGGCGAAGAACGCGGCGAAGGTTATCGGCGTGGAAATTGTGGAGCAGGCAGTAGAGGACGCGAAAAAGAACGCGCGGGAAAACCGGATTGATAACGCCGAATTTCTTTGCGCGGATGCCGCCGAAGCCGCGTCCATGCTGAAAAACCGCGGAGAGCGGCCGGATGTGGTCATCATTGACCCGCCGCGCAAGGGCTGCGATGCTTCGTTGATTGAAACCATAGCCGGGATGGAGCCGCAGCGCGTGGTCTATGTCTCCTGCGACCCGGCCACCCTCGCCCGCGACCTGAAGCTTTTCTTCCAGAAGGGGTATGAACCGCAGCAGGTGACCCCGGTGGATATGTTCCCGCGCACGGTACATGTTGAGTGCTGCGTATTGATGTGTGCGTC
>JAAYWU010000090.1 GCA_012516295.1 Clostridiales bacterium
AACCTGCTCCATGCCACCTTAAAGATTTCGATACCGGTCATCATCATCAGCGTGGGCTTCTCCATGTGCATCGGCATATTTTTCGGCTACTACCCCGCAAGCAAGGCGGCGAAGCTCGCCCCGAACGCAGCCCTGCGTTACGAATAACCAAGCAAAAGGCGGGTATATGCACCCGCCTTTGAACTTGTTTTCCATTGGCAGGGCGGAAATTTACACTGCCCTGCTTTCTTTTGCTTCCTCCCGATTTTACAATATATTCAAAAAATATAATTGCGAAAAGAGAGCAGCTACGCTATAATGGTAACAATTTATAATTTGGAAAAGCGCGCCGTGAATGCGCGCTAGTAAAGGAGGAAATAGAAAATGTCATACAACCGCGTTATTGAAACATTGCTCGAACGGCGCTCTATCCGCTCCTACCGGCCGGAACAGATTTCAGAAGATGAGCTGGCCGATATTCTGCATGCAGCAAAATATGCACCAACGGCAAGGGGGCTTCAAGCGAGGCATTTTACCGTTATTCAGAATAAACAGTTCCTTGCGGAAATTGCTGCCGCGGCTACGGGAAACGAGAACGATTCCCCGTTCTATCATGCGCCGACGGTCATTGTGCTCTCCGCGCCGCAGGAGGCAAAGTATGGGCGCGAGGACTGTGCCTGCGCAATTATGAATATTATGCTTGCCGCCGAGGCGCTGGGGATTGGCACGTGCTATATCTGTTCCGCTCTGGATGCCTTGCGGAGCGACAAAATCCTTCGCCGCCTGAAGCTGCCGGAGGGGTATGTCCCGTATGGCAGCGTTGCGGTCGGTTACGCAAAGGAGCATGCAGAGGCTCCCAAGGAACGCTGCACCAACGCCATCAGTTATATTCAGTAAAGTATCGAAAAACGGGGGCGCCGCAATCGGCGTCCCCGTTCTGTTATATTTTTTAACTTTCCGGTTATAGAAAACCGTTTCAACCTGCCAGCGGATTGCTTCCGCGCGGCAGGTTATTTTTTAATGAGCTGGACCAGAAGTTTCTCCGCTTCGATTGCGTCCGCTCTTCCTCGTGTAGCCTTCATTACGGCGCCCAGAATGGCCTTCAGGGCTTTTTCTTTGCCGCCAAGGTAATCGGATACCGCGTTTTGGTTCGCGGCGATTGCCTGCTCGCAGGCTGCTCTGAGCGCATCCGGGTCTAAGCCGCCCATATCGCTTTCGCTGATCAGCTCGCTGGGGGCTTTTCCGGTGTCGAGCATTTTTTCAAGCGTAGCCTTTAACAGGTTCATTCGGATTTTGCCTTCATCCAAAAGGCGTACCAGAGCGTTCAGGTTTTCCGGCGTTACCTTTACCGCGAAGTTTTCTTTCGCGCCGTCGCCTTCCAGGCGGCTGAACATCTGGCCGATCATGCAGTTTGCGACGGTTTTCGGATTCTTTACGCCCTTTATGGCCGCTTCAAAATATTCGGAAATCCTGCGGTACTGCGTCAAGAGCAGGGCGTCGGCTTCCGGAAGCCCAAGTTCTTCCATGTAGCGCTTCGCCTTTTGCTGCGGAAGTTCGGGAAGCTTTTTCTTAAGCTCGCTGATCATTTCCTCCGATACCTGAATGGTGACCAGATCCGGCTCGCGGAAATAGCGGTAGTCGTGCGCGTCCTCTTTTCCGCGCATGCTTTCGGTGCAGTCTTCCTCTTCGTTATAACGCCGCGTTTCCTGCACAACTTTTTCGCCGCTTTCCAAAAGGTCAATCTGGCGGTTTATTTCATAATCCATCGCTTTCGCCATGTGGGCGAAGGAGTTCATATTTTTGATTTCGGTCCGGGTGCCGAATTCCTTCGACCCCACCGGGCGTACGGAGATGTTTACGTCGCAGCGCATGGAGCCTTCCTGCATTTTGCAGTCGGAAACGCCGATAAACCGCATGATGAGCTGCAGTTTTTCAAGGTATTCCTTTGCTTCGTCAATGCTGCGGATGTCCGGCTCTGAAACAATCTCAATCAACGGCACGCCGCCGCGGTTGTAATCCACATAGGTATTGCCGCGCTGATGAACCAGCTTTCCGGCGTCCTCTTCAATATGGATTCTTGTCAGCCGGATTTTCCGGCCGTTGCTCAGTTCCACCCAGCCGTTTTTGCACAGCGGCATGTCGTACTGGGAAATTTGGTACGCTTTGGGCAAGTCCGGATAGACATAGTTTTTACGGTCAATTTTGGAAATGCGGCTGATTTCGCAGTTCGTGGCAAGACCGGCTAAAATCGCGTACTCCACCACCCGTTTGTTCAGCTTTGGCAGCGTGCCGGGAAGCCCGATGCAGATGGGGCAGCAGTGCGTGTTCGGATCGCCGCCGAATTCGGTGGTGCAGGAACAGAAAATTTTTGTTTTGGTAGCGAGTTCAATATGTGTTTCCAGTCCGCAGACCAGTTCATACTTTGTCATAGCTTAACCCCCATTTCCGCCGTGCGGAACATCTGGCCGTCTGTGGCAATTTCATACTGGTGCGCAACATTCAGGATGGTTGCCTCGCAGAAGCGGTTGCCGATCAGCTGCATGCCGATCGGAAGCCCGGCAGCGTCAAACCCGCAGGGAATGGAAACAGCGGGGAGCCCGGCAATATTCACCGGAACGGTGCAGATATCCGTCTGATAGGTTTCGACCGCATCCTTCGCGGTGAAGTTCAGCGGGAAGGCGGTCATCGGAACGGTCGGCGCCAGCATGACATCACATTTCTGGAATGCGTCCTCAAATGCTTTCACCAGCTCGCCGCGCAGGTTCTGCGCCTTTTTATAGTAAGCGTCGTAATACCCCGCGCTCAGCACATAAGTGCCGAGAAGAATCCGGCGCTTCACTTCTTTTCCAAAGCCCTCGTTGCGTGTTTTGCACACCATTTCGTTGCGGTCGGCGTAATGGTCGGTTTTGTAGCCGTAGCGAATGCCGTCGTAACGCCCCAGATTGGAGGAAGCCTCCGCACAGGCCAAAATATAGTACACCGGCAGGCTGTATTTCAAAGAGGGCATATCAAAATAGACAATCTGCGCCCCCAGCGATTCGAAAACCTTAATGGCGTTTTGTATCGCGCTGTTCACGTCGTCGCGGATGCCGTTGAAATATTCTTTCGCAATGCCGATCTTTCTGCCCTTGATGCTGTTTTTCAGGCTCTCGCAGACCGGCGCGTTGACTTTTCCGCGCGAGGTGGAATCCTTTTCGTCATACACCGAAATGGCGTCGTAAACGATTGCGGCGTCTTCCACGCTCTGCGTAATCGGCCCGATCTGGTCGAAGCTCGACGCATAGGCGATCAGGCCGTAGCGCGAAACCGCGCCGTAGGTCGGCTTCAGGCCGGTCAGCCCGCAGAAGCTGGCGGGTTGGCGGATGGAGCCGCCGGTGTCGGAACCCAGCCCGTAAACGGCAAGGTTGCCGCCGACTGCCGAAGCAACGCCGCCGGAGCTTCCGCCCGCGACGCGGGACGTGTCGTGCGGATTCAAAGCCCCGCCGAAGCAGGAGGTTTCACAGGAAGAGCCCATGGCGAACTCATCCATATTTGTTTTGCCGAGCAGAACCGCATTCTGCTTTTGCAGCAACTCCCAAACCGTCGCGTCATAGATCGGCACATAACCGGTCAGGATTTTGGAACAGCAGGTTGTTTCAATTCCCTTTGTGGAAATATTGTCCTTGAGGGTCATTGGAATCCCTTCCAAAGGGAGAAGGGGTTCGCCGGACGCAATTTTCCGGTCGACGCGTTTTGCCGTTTCAAGCGCCGTTTCCGGAGTAAAGCGGACGTAGGCGTTGATTTTTTGATTGTCCTTTTCCATTGCCTCAAGGTAGGCCTTTGTAAGCTCCAGGCAGCTAACCTGCCCGGAAGCCATTTGTTCGCTTAGTTTTTTAATCCGACTTTCCATCCGTACCTCCTACATGCGTTTTTTAACCAGAAAATATCCTTCGTCCTGGCTTTCTGCGTTTTTCAGAATTTCCTCCCGGTCATAAGAAGGGACGACAATATCCTCCCGGAAGGCATTGGACAGGCCGTTGATATTATCAAAATCGGTTGCCTGCGGGCAGGCGTCGTTAATGGTATTGGCAAAGCCGATAATCTCATTCATATCCTTTGTAAGCTCGTCTAATTCTTCGGGGCTGACGGAAAGCTTCGCCAGATTCGCAATATTCAGTATGTCTTCATGCGTGACCATAAAAATGCCTCCTTCGGCTTTACTTTCTCAGGCGGATATGCACTTCGCGCAGCTGCCGCTCGGTTACCTCGTTCGGCGCGCCCATCAGCACGTCCTGCGCGTTGGAATTCATCGGGAATGCGATGACTTCGCGGATGTTTTCCTCGCCGGTAAGCAGCATAATCATGCGGTCCACGCCCGGCGCCATACCTGCGTGCGGCGGCGCGCCGTACTGGAAGGCGTGATAAAGCGAGGTGAACTTGTTTTTAATGTCTTCTTCCGTATAGCCGGCAATTTCAAAGGCTTTCACCATGATTTCCAGGTCGTGGTTGCGAACTGCGCCGGAAGAAAGCTCAACGCCGTTGCAGACAATATCGTACTGGTAGGCAAGGATATCCTCCGGCTTTTTGTTCAGCAGCGCGTCCATACCGCCCTGCGGCATGGAAAACGGGTTGTGGGTGAAGACATAATTGCCGGTTTCCTCGTCGATTTCATACATGGGGAAGTCAACGATGAAGCACATCTGATAGGAGTCCTTGTCAATCCGGTTCAGCCGTTCGCCAAGCTCGGTGCGGATTTGTCCGGCAAACTTCGGCGCGTTTTCGCGGTCGTCCGCAATAAAGAAAATGACGCAGCCGGGTTTCAGCCCTGCGCGGCGGATGAGCTCCGCGCGGTCTTCCTCGGACAGGTATTTGTTGATGGGGCCTTTATATTCGTTTTCACCGGTTACGCTGATATAGCCGAGGCCTTTCATGCCGATATCGGTCGCAAATTTCAGCATGTTTTCGAAGAAGCTCTTCGGCTGGGAAACGCAGTCCGGCACATTGATTGCCCGGACGGTTTTGCCCTTAAACGGCGCAAAGTCCGTGTTTTCAAATAAATCGGAAATATCGATGATTTCCAGCGGATTGCGCAGATCCGGTTTGTCCGTGCCGTATTTCAGAATGGCTTCCTGAAACGGGATGCGCGGAAACGGTGCTTTGGATACGGTTTTATAGGAGAATTTCGAAAAAGCCTCGCTCAGAACTTCTTCCGCAACGGCGAAAACATCCTCCTGTGTGGCAAAGGCCATTTCGAAGTCCAACTGATAAAATTCACCCGGAGAACGGTCCGCACGGGCGTCTTCGTCCCGGAAGCAGGGCGCAATCTGGAAATAGCGGTCAAAACCGGATACCATCAGAAGCTGCTTGAAAATTTGCGGAGCCTGCGGCAGCGCGTAGAATTTGCCCGGGTGCTTCCGGCTTGGAATCAGGTAATCGCGCGCGCCTTCCGGAGAAGAAGCGGAAAGGATCGGGGTCTGGATTTCCAGAAAGCCCAGCTCTGTCATCTTATTGCGCAGAAAGGAAAGAATCTGCGAGCGCAGAACAATGTTCCGGTGTACCTTCGGATTGCGCAAATCAAGGAAGCGGTACTTTAAGCGAAGATCCTCTTTGGTTTCTTTCGACAGTTCCACCTCAAACGGCAGATTTGCAAGCGATTTGCCCAGAACGGTGAGCGAAGTTACCTTCACTTCTACCGTACCGGTCTTTATTTTGGGATTAATGGTATCCTTGTCACGCAGCACGACTTTACCGGCGGCGGAAACAGTGGATTCTTTTGTGACATTATTCAGCAGATTATTGTCGTAGATGACGATCTGAACGACTCCGTAATGGTCACGCAGATCGACGAATTTTACGCCGCCGTGGTCGCGGATATTTTCGACCCAGCCTGCGACGCGTACTTCGCGGCCAATGTCATTCTCGCTGATTTCACCGCACAGATGCGTGCGATATTCGTTGACACAAATCATAATCCCATAGTCCCCTTTAGCATTTCTATATTATAAAACAAAATTATACCATAAAGTACCTTGCGCTTCAATGAAAATTCGATAATCTTCGGGAAAAAAGCGATTGCACTTTATCACTTTACTATATCATATTTTTGAATAAAAAGCGATACAAAAATTCAAAATGCTTTCACAATATTGATTAACACTTCAACCATGCTGTCCATTGCCTGTACCGGGATATACTCGAAACGGCCGTGGAAATTGTGCCCGCCGGTGGAAAGGTTGGGGCAGGGCAGCCCCATGAACGACAGGCGCGCGCCGTCCGTTCCGCCCCGAATCGGCACGATTTCCGGTTCCACGCCCGCGTCGCGCATGGCTTTCTTTGCCCGGTCGATGATGTGCATATGCGGCGTGATTTTTTCTTTCATATTATAGTAGGAATCCTGCAGGTCCAGTTCAACCGTATTTTCCCCGTATTTTTCATTCAGGTACCCGGCGATTTTCTCGAAACGGGCTTTCTTTTCGGTGAATTTGTCCATGTCATGGTCGCGGATTATATAGTGGAGAACAGCCTTTTCTTCGTCGCCTTCCATGTGGCACAGGTGATGAAAGCCCTCATAGCCTTCCGTGCAGGCAGGGATTTCGCTCGGCGGAAGCATGGAATTGAATTCTATCGCCATGAGCTGTGCATTTTTCATCCGGTTTTTCGCGTCGCCCGGATGAATGTTTACACCGTTGACGGTTACGACGGCGGACGCCGCGTTAAAATTCTCGTACTCGATTTCGCCCAGTTTTCCGCCGTCCACCGTATAGGCAAAATCCGCGCCGAAGCGTTTTACATCGAACTTGTCCGCGCCGCGCCCGATTTCCTCGTCCGGCGTAAAGGCAACCGCAATTTTTCCGTGTTTTATGCCGCCGTTTTGCAGCTGTTCGATGGTAGTCAGGATTTCCGCTATACCGGCCTTGTCGTCGGCGCCCAGAAGCGTGGTGCCGTCGGTTACAATCAGATCCTTGCCTTTGTAATCCGCAAGGCTCCCGAATTCCGCAGGGCTCAGGACAATATTGCGTTCCTTATTGAGCAGGATGTCGCCGCCGTAATTTTTTACAATCCGGGCGTTGATACCCGCGCCCTTTGCGGAGGGACTTGTATCCATATG
>JAAYWU010000091.1 GCA_012516295.1 Clostridiales bacterium
GAGATAGCCGAGGCCGCCGATATGGTCTGCGTCCGGGTGCGTGTTGAAAACATAATCGAGTTTTTTCACACCCCGCCGGTCGAGATACTCCGCAATCCCCTCCCCGCAGTCCTGCGTTCCCCCATCAATAAGCATATATTTCCCTTCACAGGCAACAAAGATACTGTCCGCCTTTCCAACGTCCAGCACATGTACGGAAAGCGGGGCATTGTCCGCAGCCGCGGCAAAATCGGTTAATCCGAAAAAGCGGAAGATATGCCGCCAGGAAGCCTCCGCGCCAAACGGGAGAAAGGAAACAAACAGGCCAACCGCCAAAAATACCAGCAGGGTTATTTTCAGCGCTTTTTTGCTGTTTTTTCGCTGCTCCATTTCTCCGCTTCCTCCCGCTTTGAACGTATGGCGCACCACATTAAAAGCTGCGTGAACAAACCTGCCCGCCATCAGAACGCCGCGCTATTGCCGGCAAACGGCTTTATTTTTGCTCTTCGCTTTCTTTTTTGTCGGCCTGCTGCATTGTCATTTCCAGCCATTGCTGATAGGTAATCAGCACCTGGCGCGGCTTTGAGCCTTCGTGAGGACCCACAACCCCCATTTGTTCCATTTCATCGATCAATCTGCCCGCCCGGGCGTAACCAAGGCGCAGACGCCGCTGGAGGAGGGAGGTGGAGGCCTGTCCCGCTTCCACAACGCATTTTATGGCTTCCGGTATCATCGGGTCGGTATCTTCTCCAAGCGCGCTGTCGGAACTGCTGTCCTTTTCCGCAACGGCGTTTTTCTCGATTTCCTCCGCTATATCCTTGTCGTACCCGGCTTCCTGTGTTTTCTTGACATAGTTAACCACGGATTCGATTTCACTATCGCTTACAAAACAGCCTTGGATACGAATCGGTTTTTGCGAACCGACCGGTGAAAACAGCATATCGCCCCGGCCCAGCAGCTTTTCTGCTCCGCCCATGTCCAGAATGGTACGGGAGTCAACCTGTGAGGACACGGCAAACGCAATCCGGCTTGGTATATTCGCTTTGATAATGCCCGTAATAACATCGACGGACGGACGCTGTGTAGCAATCAAAAGATGCATGCCCGCGGCGCGCGCCATCTGTGCCAAACGGCAGATGGAATCCTCCACCTCATTCGGCGCAGCCATCATCAAATCCGCCAGCTCGTCGATAATGATTACAATCTGCGGAAGACGCGGCATTGGCTGGCCGTTTTCGTCCTTATACCCGTTGGAAGCAGCCAGCGTATTGTAACCGTTCAGATCGCGGACATTTTTCTCCGCAAAGGTTTTATAGCGCTTCAGCATTTCATTCACCGCCCAACCCAAAGCGCCCGCCGCCTTGCGCGGATCGGTGACAACCGGAACCAAAAGCTGTGGGATTCCATTATAAATGCCGAGTTCCACAACCTTCGGGTCGATCATCAAAAACCGCACTTCTTCCGGGGTGGACTTATACAAAAGACTGATAATAAACGAATTGATGCATACCGATTTTCCCGAACCGGTTGAGCCGGCAATCAGCAGATGGGGCATTTTTGCCAGATCCGCCGTCGCTACCTCGCCCGCGATATCGCGCCCTAGAACGACGGTAAGGCGGCTCTTGGCAGTACAGAAGCTGTTGGATTCAATCAGCTCCCGCATGCGCACAACACTGACTTTTTTATTTGGAACCTCAATTCCAACGGCGGCCTTGCCCGGAATGGGCGCTTCAATCCGCACGCCCGAAGCGGCCAGATTCATGGCGATATCATCCGATAAATTCGTAATTTTACTGATTTTCACACCTGCGGCAGGCTGCAGTTCATAACGCGTTACCGCCGGCCCGCGGCTGATATCCACAATTTTTGTCTGAACGCCAAAGCTTTTCAGCGTTTCAACCAGCATCCGGCTGTTGGTTTTCAATTCCTCCGCAATTTCCTGTTCGTTTGTCACCTTCGTCGTTTCCAGCATCGTGATCGGCGGGAAATGGTACGATCCGTCCTGCGGCGGGTCGTCGGCAAACATGGTCATCTGCATGGGAGCGCCGACAGGCGGTTTCACTTCTTCGGGCTTTTGCGCGGACTTTTTCACCGCTTCAAGAACAGCGGCCGACGGCTCTGCCTTTTCGCCGGAATCCGGCGCGGGAACCGGGTTGTTTTCCACTTTCTCGACAACCGGTTCTTTTACCCCAAACACTTTTTCCAGCTGATCGAGCTTTTCATTTTTCCCTTTTTTGTTCTTTTCCTTCAGGCGCTGCGTAATATCCTCCTGGTCCAGAGGAATGTCAATATACGCATTTTCCTTACGGGCGCGTTCAATCGCCCGCTGCTCATATGCATTGCTGAGATTCGCGGCAACCATGTCGGCCGGTTTCGTTATCGCACGGAAGAGCTGTATGAGGCTGGTTCCGGTTAAAATCATAATCGCTACGAAAAGGGCCAGGATGATCACAATTTTCGCGCCGATGGAACCGAGCGCAGCAACAATGGGGATTCCGAACAGACCGCCAAACAGGCCCGCGCCGGACCGCTGCATCCCCAAATTATAAAGTTTCACAAGCTGGCTTTGCAGCGAATGCAGAGACGCTTTATCCGAAGCGGAAAAAATATAGACCGCCGAACAAAACAGGGTAATGATTACCACCATCAGCACGACCCTGCCGCCAAGCCAATGGTTCTGACGTTCTAAAGCGGTTACAATCGATATGTAAAACAATAAAATCGGCCAGATAATGGCACAGCTTCCAAACAGGCCCAATAGCGCGTTGTGGCACCAAAGCCAGATGTGGTCGCCAGGGATCAGGACAAGGCAAGCCATCAAAATGGATACAGCAAAGATCACAATCGCGTTAATCTGATTGCGCTGCTTTTTATATTCCGGGTCCCTAGCCGGTTTTTTCCCCGCGCTTTTGGCCATATGCTGCGCCTTTGGCGTACGGCCTGCGCGGGCGGGTGCTTTCTTTTTTACACTATGTTTCTGATTTGCCACTGAATTCTCACCTTATAATTTTAGTATTCCGTATATTTCTCCGTATGCTCCTTAAAATTGCAAAGCCGCACCGGTAATTGCGTTCACACCGGTGTGATGCTCCATAATACCAAGTACCAAAACGACAACGCCTAAAACAAACGTGTACAGGACAAAAATATGTAATTTATTGGTAGTAACCATCCAGCGAAGAAGCTTAATCGCCAGAAAGCCCACAACCGCGGACGTAATTACGCCCGCAAGGATCGCCGCCATGGGAACCCCCATCGGCTCGTGCACCGCGTCCTTCAGTTCCAGAACCGCCGCAGCCAGAATGGAGGGGATGCCGATTACAAAAGAATAGTCGAGCGCCGTCTGGCGATTCACGCCACGCATCAGTCCGGCTGAAAGCGTGGAACCGGAGCGCGAAAGCCCGGGAAACACAGCGGCAACACACTGGACCAGTCTAACGGTAAGCGCGTCCGGTGCATTGAACTGTTTTCTGCCGCCGGTGCTCCCACGCCTGACATGGCGGGCGTCCGAGCGCCCGCTCGCCATAATGCCCAATGTCAGCAAAATGCTCGTCATCACCAGAGCGGCGCCTTCGATAACAATGTCGCTGTCGGACGCCCATCGATCTGCAAAGTCCTTTAGCTTCATGCCTGTTCCGGGAACAGGTAAAAACAAAAGGAAAAGAGGCACAAGGCCAATGATCAGCATGATTAGCATCCGTCGGTCCGGATTCATTTTACTCCATTTGAACCGACCCGTAAAAAGGTCGCGGATTGTAAGGAAAAATTCACAGATCAGCCGGCCGACCAGCCGGTAATAAACCACTAGAACCGCTAACAGCGTACCAATATGTAACATAACATCAAAAAAGAGGCCCGGTATCTGTACGCCCATAAAATGCTGTGCAAGTGATAAATGCCCGCTGCTGGAAACCGGCAAAAATTCCGTTGCACCTTGTATAATCCCCTGTATGATTGCTTGCAGTACCGTCATGAACGATAATCCCCCTATGTAAATTTAAGATGAAGAATGAATATTAATTTCTCATTTTCATTCTTCATCCATGGTCAGGAAAGATATTCCATATTATCTAAGGCCGGCGATTCGCTTCGCTTTTCGCGTACCCTTCTGGTTTTTACTTCCGCTTTTTTCCGCTGCGGCTTGCTTTCCTGTGTTTCATCCGCTATATTTTCCTGTTGTTTATTCGCTTTATCTTTATATTGATCAATCATAAAGTAAAGATAGTCAATCGCGTCCGAAAGACTTCCGAGCGAATCGATCAATCCCTCGGCAACCGCATCGTTGCCGTCCAGAATGGTGCAGACATCCATTACCAATTCCCGGGTGTTCATGGAAAGCTCATGGAACCGCACCGCCGTAATTTTTGAATTCCTTGTAACAAAGCGGGTAATTCGTTCCTGCATACGCTGAAAGTACTCCAGCGTCTGCGGCACGCCCAGAAGCATTCCGCTCATACGCACCGGATGAATGGTCATTGTCGCGCTCTGCGCAATAAAAGAACGTTTTGCCGCAACGGCAAGCGGAACCCCGATGGAGTGCCCTCCCCCAAGCACCAGCGAAACGGTCGGCTTGCGCATCCCGGCCACAAGCTCCGCCAAAGCAAGGCCTGCCTCCACATCGCCGCCCACCGTATTTAATATGATAATAAGCCCGTCAATGGTGGGATCTTCCTCTATTGCGACAAGCAAAGGTATGACATGTTCGTATTTTGTGGTTTTATTTTGAGAAGGAAGAATAAAATGCCCCTCGATCTGCCCAATAATGGTCAGGCAGTGAATGCGGTACTTTCCATTTCCGGTAATGACGGAGCCGGTATCGACAATCTGGTTGGTCTGTTTTTCATTTTTTTCAGCTTCTTTGATATCCTTTTCATTTTCTGAACGATCTTTCGGATTCAAATTCCGCACCTCCCTACCGCATTATTGTACCGTAAGAAGGCGATTCTCATACACGGAAATATTTCTTTCAGAATATCAGTTTTTATTATAGCATTTGTTGCGGTATTCAGCAAGAAAAGAAAGGTGCAGGAAATAATAAGTAATATGAGCCAATATGAACGGATACATTGACAATTCCAATTTTTTATTAGATAATGGTTATATATTTAACATAAGGATTGGGAGGAAATTAAGATAATGGGCCTGACACTAGCACAAAAAATCATTCAGTCTCATCTTTTGAGCGGAGAAATGACACCAGGTAGTGAAATCGGTTTAAAAATAGATCAGACTCTGACACAGGACGCCACCGGAACGATGGCTTATCTGGAATTCGAAGCGATGGGCGTTCCCCGTGTAAAAACGGAACGTTCCGTGGCCTATATCGATCACAATACCCTCCAGACCGGCTTTGAAAATGCCGACGACCACCGCTTTATTCAATCCGTTGCAAAAAAGCACGGAATTTATTTTTCTAGGCCGGGCAACGGCATCTGCCACCAAGTCCATTTGGAACGGTTCGGCATCCCTGGCAAAACATTAATCGGTGCTGACAGCCATACCCCGACCGGCGGCGGCATCGGGATGCTTGCCATGGGTGCGGGCGGCCTTGACGTCGCGGTTGCCATGGGCGGCGGCGCATATTACATTACTATGCCGAAAATGCTACGGATTAACCTAATCGGAAAACTTTCCCCCTGGGTTTCCGCAAAGGATATTATTCTGGAGGTCCTGCGGATACTGACCGTAAAAGGCGGTGTGGGAAAAGTGGTGGAATACGGCGGGGAAGGCATCGCCACCCTGAGTGTTCCGGAGCGCGCAACCATTACGAATATGGGCGCGGAGCTCGGCGCGACAACCTCTATTTTCCCATCGGATGAAATCACAAGAGAATTTTTAAAGGCGCAGGGCCGGGAAAAAGATTGGATTGAACTGAAGCCGGACGACGACGCGGTCTACGACGAAACCATTACGATCAATCTGTCCGAACTCGTGCCGATGGCGGCGTGCCCGCACAGCCCCGACAAAGTGAAAAAGGTCGAGGAGCTCGGCGAAATGAAGATTGATCAGGTGTGCATCGGTTCCTGCACAAACTCTTCCTACCGCGATTTAATGCTTGTTGCTTCTATTTTAAAGGGGAAAACGATCAATCCCAATGTCAGCCTTGCAATTGCGCCCGGTTCCAAGCAGGTTTACACCATGCTTGCGCAGAACGGTGCGCTTGCCGACCTGATCTCTGCCGGTGCGCGCATTCTGGAATGTGCGTGCGGCCCATGCATTGGAATGGGGCAGTCCCCCAACTCAGCCGGTATTTCCCTTCGTACGTTTAACCGTAATTTCGAAGGCCGTTCCGGCACAGCGGACGCGCAGATTTATCTGGTCAGCCCGGAAACCGCCGCGGCTTCTGCCATTGCCGGCGTGCTGACCGACCCGCGCACACTTGGAAAAGAAAAGCCCGTAGAAATGCCCAAGCATTTCTACATAAACGATAATCTGATTGTTCCGCCCGCCAGCGAGAGCGAAGCCAAAGATGTTGAAATCCTTCGCGGGCCGAATATCAAGGAATTTCCCGTAACTACGGCGCTTCCAGAAAGCATTGCGGCAAAAGCCCTCTTAAAGGTCGGCGACAACATTACGACCGATCATATCATGCCCGCCGGTTCAAAAATTCTTCCGTATCGTGCCAATATTCCTTACCTTTCCAATTTCTGCTTCGCCGTATGCGATAAGGAATTCCCCGAACGGTGCAGGCGGAACGGAAAGGGCATTATCATCGGCGGCGCGAATTACGGGCAAGGCTCTTCCCGTGAGCATGCGGCGCTGGTTCCGCTGTACCTCGGCATCAAAGCGGTCATTGCGAAAAGTTTCGCGCGGAGTCATTGCGCGAATCTGGCAAACGCGGGCATTATTCCCTTGATGTTCAAAAATGAAAAAGATTATGACGCCGTTGACCAGATGGACGAGCTGGAGCTTCCTGATATCCGCAAGGAAATTGAAAGCGGAACAACGGTCCTTGTTAAAAACCGTACAAAGGGAACCACTTTTGAAGCAGAGGCTGTGTTAAGTGAACGCCAGCGCAAAATGGTTCTTGCCGGCGGCCTGCTGAATTATACCCGGGAAAACAGCGGCAAATAAAGCCGGAATCGAAAATAACGGAGGGTTTTTCATAATGAATAAAATTAAGATGTCAAAGCCGCTGGTTGAGATGGACGGCGACGAAATGACAAGAATCA
>JAAYWU010000092.1 GCA_012516295.1 Clostridiales bacterium
GAGCTTCGCGTGGATACGCAGGAATCCACCGCCTCGCTGAAAAGGCACTATATGGACGTTGACCTTGGTGCGGTTGGAAAAGGCGCAGCATGCGACGAAGCGGTGGCCGCTTACAAACAGGCGGGCGCGGAAAGTGGAATTATTGCGGTCGGCGGAAGTGTCGGCGTATTCGGCACAAAAAAAGACGGAACGCCTTGGAACATCGCCGTGCGCGACCCGCACAGCTCCGAAACACAGAGCACTTCTCTGGGGGCGATTGATCTTCGCTCCGGCTATGTTTCCACTTCCGGCACATACGAAAAGCATTTTACAAAGGATGGCGTTACCTACCACCATCTGCTGAACCCGAAAACCGGATACCCGGAAAACAACGGTCTGGTATCCGTTACGGTCGTATGTGACAACGGCGCGCTCAGCGACGCGCTCTCAACCGCCTGCTTTGTGCTTGGACGCGAAAAGGGAGCGGAGCTTCTGAAGGAATTTAACGCCGGGGGAATTTTTATTACCACGGATAACAAGATTTATTTAACCAAAAACATGGAAAACACCTTCACCCTATCCGACCGGAAATATTCCCTTATTAAAAGCGGGGTATAACACACCATTATGATATTAAAAAAACAGGACCTGTTTTTAATCGCATTCTTTCTTTGCCTTGCGGCTGTCCTGCTGCTTTGCTTTAACCAAAAATCCGGCACAGGAGTTGCTGTGGTTGAACGAAACGGCACGGAGCTTTACCGCTTTGATTTAGGAAAACAAAAAGACAAGCAGGTCATTGACTTGGGCGGCGGATACCACGTCAAACTCCTAGTGGAGCCCGGCGCGATTTCGTTCCAGCATTCCGACTGCCGCGACCAGATCTGTGTGCGGACGGGCAAGCTTTTCAAGCCGGGGCAAGCCGCGGTTTGCCTTCCCGCAAAAATTTCCGTCCGGATTACAGAAGAGAACAAAACAATTGACGCATTTACAGGGTAATAAAAAATGAATCATCCGACAAATCTGAATCTATCCCCGCGCACGCGGAGCATTGCCTTTAACGGCCTTTTAACAGCGCTGGCTCTTGTTTTATCGGCAATTGAGCTGATGCTCCCCCCTCTGCCGCTTCTGCCTCCGGGTGCAAAGCTGGGGCGTTCCAATATAGTAACCATGTACGCGGCGGGCGCGGTCGGACTGGGTCCCGCCCTTTGTATTGCCCTGATAAAGGGGCTGTTTGCCGGTGTTACCCGCGGGTTCACCGCTATGCTCATGAGCCTTTCCGGCGGCTTGCTCAGCACGCTTGTCATGTGGCTTTTGCTCCGTGTGAATGGCCGCCCCTTCGGGCTGATCGGGCTGGGGGTAGCGGGTGCGCTTTCCCACAATGCCGCGCAGCTTTTCGTCGCTTCCCTTTTAACCACGCCGGCCGTTCTTTATTACTTACCCTGGCTGATTCTTTTTGGCGTATTGTCCGGAATCGTAACCGGACTTGTACTCCGCGTGATGATGCCGTTACTCAATAAATTTACGATAGATTGATTTTGTTTTGGAGGTTAGAAACATGGAATTTTCTGCGAAGCATCGCGGTGCGGATGTTCCCCATCGGAAAAGCACCGCGCTGATGGAGTCATCCATCCTTCCGCCCCCTGGGCAGGTTGTTCTTCCAATGCAGCAGCATGCAGGCGCCCCCTGCAAACCCTTGGTAAAAGTCGGCGACGAAGTTCTGGTCGGGCAAAAAATTGCGGACAGCGATGCCTTTATCGGTGCGCCGATCCTCGCAAGCATTTCCGGAAAGGTTTCGGCGATCAAAAAGCTCATGCTGCCCGGCGGGCAATATTCCGAAGCGGTGGTCATCGATTCCGACGGCGAGATGAAGGTTTCGCCGGAGGTGCAGCCTCCGGTTATTGAAACGCCGGAAGATCTTGTAAAAGCAGCGCGGGAGTCCGGATTGGTGGGGCTTGGCGGCGCCGGATTTCCTACGCATGTGAAGCTGAACGTCCCCAAGGATAAAAAGCTGGACACCTTGATTATCAACGCCGCCGAGTGCGAGCCTTACATAACGGCGGACAGCAGGGAAGTTCTTGAGAATACCCAGGCCATATTTGACGGGATTTCCGTTGTTCGGAATATACTGAAAATTGACCGGGTAATCCTTGCCATTGAAGATAATAAACCGAATGGCATTCAGAAGTTAAAGGCGCTTGCAGAAAGCGATGAAAATGCGGAAGACCGCATTCGCATCCTGCCGCTTCCTTCGCGTTACCCGCAGGGAGCGGAAAAGGTTCTGGTAAAAGCCTGTACGAACCGGGAAATCCCCATAGGAAAGCTTCCCGCGGATGTTGGCTGCCTGGTTATGAACGTCACATCCGTCGCTTTTCTGGCGGATTACATAAAGACAGGCATGCCGCTTATAAAAAAGCGCGTTACGATTGACGGTTCCGCAATTCAGAAGCAGCAAAATGTGGTCGTTCCGATCGGCACCAAAA
>JAAYWU010000093.1 GCA_012516295.1 Clostridiales bacterium
AAACAGCTTGGACGACGCCATGCTCCTTTGCGAAAACAGCACCATGACACGCCTGCCGATTGCCGTGCATTGTGACAGTCTTCCGGTGCTCGACGCGGCGCTGCGTTATTTCCAGGGGCGGCTCATCATTGACTCTACATGTTCCATTGAAACCGAACTAATCGAACCGCTCGCCGCAAAATACGGCGCGATCATTTATTAATTAAGAAAGCAACAGAGAAAAATCCCTGCTGCTTTTTTGGGAATAATGCAATACTTTTCCAACTAAGAAATTACCATAAAAAAGACCGATCGGAAGTTTTATCGCTCCGACCGGTCGTTTTTATTCTCTTTGCTGATCTTCCGGCTCCTTTTCCTTTTGCCATTCTTCCTCAATCGGCTCTTCCCAGCTATCAAACGCAAGGAACATCCCGCTGAAGGCTACAACACAGGCAACCGCGGCCGTAGCCAACGCCCACCCGGTAATTTCGAACGGGCCAAGCACCATGGAAATCAGCGTCAGCACCATGCCGACTTCAAACAACAAGACTGCCAGTTTCCCGTCACTCATTCGTATTCCCCCGTTCACTCATTTTCTGACGACAATTCATTGCACAAAGCCGCAAGCTGTTCCATTGTAAGCTGCTCTGCCCGCGCATTGGGGGCAATTTCCGCCCGCTCCAGCGCCAAAGCGATTGTCTCCCGCTGAAACGGAAGCCCGGAGGACAACGAATTGAGAATCGTTTTCCGGCGCTGGCCAAAAGCGGCTTTCACCACCCGGAAGAAATCCTTTTCATCATCAATGCGGACGGGCGGTTCCTTCAACACATTCAGGCGAATCACCGTGGAATCCACATTCGGCTGAGGGTGAAAATTTTCACGCCCCACCTGGAAAAGGATTTCCGGTTCCGCGAAATACCGAACCGCCGCGCTGACCGCGCCGCAGGAGCGGCTGCCGGGCTGTGCGCAAAGGCGCTGGGCCGCTTCCTTCTGCACCATCACCGTAATGGAATGAATGGGCAGCCGCTCCTCCAAAAGCCGCATAATGACGGGCGAGGTAATATAATAAGGAAGATTGGCACAGACGGCAATCTCCTGCCCCGGGAATTCGGCTTCCATCAGCTTCTTCAAATCGGTTTTTAATATATCGTCAAGAATTACTTTTATATTGCTGAAACCCGCCAGCGTTTCTTCCAAAACAGGGAGCAGACGCTTATCCAGTTCGACGGTCACAACTTTGTCGGCTCTTTTTGCCAGGTCCACAGTCAGGATGCCCAACCCCGGGCCAATTTCCAGTACTCCGCCGCCGTCCGCACGGCATTCGGCAGCCATATGCGGGCAAACATCCGGGTTGATGAGAAAATTCTGTCCCAGTGATTTGGAAAAATGAAACCCATGGCGCGACAGCACGCCCTTTATTGTATTCATATCCCATAAATTCATTTTTATTTCTCCGTATCTATCGCAGTTCGGAAACTTCCCGCCGGTTGCTGACTGTTCCGAAAGGAAATCTCTTTTATCCCAATTTAAGATTATATCATATAAATTCACACAATTCCATTGATTATCCATTGAAAATACAATATGATAGAATTGGTTAAAAAAGAGCGGGAGGTATCAGAATGACTCGTACTGATAAAGAAAATTATTATCTTGATATTGCGGAAACCGTACTGGAACGCGGAACCTGCCTGCGCCGGAATTTCGGCGCGATTATCGTACAACACGATGAAATCGTTTCTTCCGGCTACACCGGCGCGCCGCGCGGCCGCCGCAACTGCATCGACACGGGAGTCTGCGTGCGTGAATCCTTGAACATTCCACGCGGCGAGCGTTACGAGCTTTGCCGCTCCGTACACGCGGAAGCCAACGCCATCATCAGCGCTTCCCGGCGCGATATGATCGGCAGTACGCTCTATCTGGCGGGCCGCGACATGAAAACCGGCGATTACGTGGAAAATCCTTCCCCCTGTTCCATGTGCAAACGAATGATTATCAATGCGGGAATTACGCGGGTTGTAGCGCGGAAAACGAAAAATACTTTTTCCTCGGTCTATGTGGATGAATGGATCGAAAACGACGAATCGCTGACAGGCAAATTCGGTTATTGACGCAGAGAGGGATATTTTGGTTGAAAAACGCCGCTGCAGATGCAGCGGCGTTTGAATTATTTTATTGCTTATTACACGATAACATGAAGAATTTGTTCCGCAACAAAAACCGCACCGGCGGAACCCAGCGCAACCGTTAAAAGCCCCCGGCCATGGTAAGCAAGGAAAAGCGCGGCGGCAAGCCCGATACATGCCGAATACAAATTCGCGGTGGAATACAGAATTTCGGGGAAAGTCATTGCCGCGAGCACCGAATAAGGAACATACGCCAGAAAGGACTTTACAAAACGGTTATTGATTTTCTTCTTAAAAATAGCAAGCGGCAGCATGCGGATGATATACGTCACAAACGCCATGATAAAAATGCAGGTTAAAATCCTCGTATAATTCATTCCTGCACCTCCGCTTCATGAACCGGATAGCGCAAAGCGGCGTAGGCCGAAGCGATTACCGCACACACAATGATTACCCAGCCGCTGGAAATGCGGTTTAAATACGGAGCCCATTTAAAAATGCAGCTCAGAACGATGGAAAGCAGAATCACCTTTGCAATCGGCTTCGCCTTTTTGGCGGGTGGAATAATAATGGCAATGAACATGCCATAAATGGCGATTCCAAGCGCGGTGCGCACGCTCCCAGGCAAAAGGCCGGTTGCGGCAGCGCCCAAAAATGTCCCAAGCGTCCAGCCGGCATAAGGCGCGGCGATCAACCCGGAAAAGTACCGCGCATTGATATTCCCCTTCTGCTGCATGGCAACCGCAAAAACCTCGTCGGTAACGCCGAAGGAAAGCACAAACCGCTGTAAAGACGTCATGGCTTCATCCACCTTTTGCGATAGGGAAAGCGACATCAACATATAGCGGATATTAATGACAAAAGTCGTTACCGCGATTTCTATGTACAGCCCCCCTGTCAGGATCAGCTGCGTTCCCGCAAACTGCCCGGCGCTGGTCAGATTGGTCATGGAAATCAGGAGCGCAACCCAAACCGGCAGCCCTCCCTGCGTTGCCATCATGCCGAAGGCGAACGACACGCTGATATAGCCAAGGCAGATGGGTAAACCGTCTTTCAGCCCTTTTTGAAAGGTGAGTGTTTCATTTTGCTGCATCTTTCTCTCCAAATATAATACTATTTGTATAATTCTTGCTATAATATACGAAGATTAAAGCGTTTTGCAGACAAGGTCGCCCATTTCTTCACAGGTTACCTTCTGCATCCCTTCGGAATAGATGTCCGGCGTGCGAGCTGTTTTCAGAATTTCACAAACGGCATTTTCAATGGCGTCGGCGGCTTCGTATTCTTCCAGCGAATAGCGGAGCATCATTGCGGCGGAAAGAATGGTCGCGAGCGGATTTGCCGTTCCCGTTCCGGCAATGTCGGGCGCGGAACCGTGCACAGGCTCATACAGTCCCGCCTTTCCGGCGCCAAGGCTTGCGGAAGGCAGCATCCCGATGGACCCGCTGATCATCGAAGCCTCGTCGGACAGAATATCGCCGAAGATATTCGAAGTCACAATCACATCGAACTGCTTCGGATTGCGAACAAGCTGCATCGCACAATTGTCCACATAAAGATTGGACAACTCTATATTAGGATACTCCTCTTTGCCGATCCGCGCAACCGTTTTTCTCCAAAGGCGGGAAGATTCCAGCACATTGGCCTTATCCACGCTGCAAAGCTTGCCGTCGCGTTTCGAGGCCATTTCAAAGCCTACGCGTGCAATGCGCTCAATTTCCGGAACAGAGTATATTTCCGTATCGTAGGCAGCCTCTGCGCCGTTTACCGTCTTTTTGCCGTGTTCCCCAAAGTAAATCCCGCCGGTCAGCTCGCGCACAACCATGATGTCAAGGTTATCCCCGATAATCTCCGTTTTCAGCGGCGAAGCCTCCCGCAGCGGCTTAAAAATGACAGCCGGGCGAAGATTTGCGTACAGGCCCAGCGCGCCGCGGATGCCTAAAAGGCCCGCTTCCGGCCTTAGATTGCCGGGCATGCCATCCCATTTCGGTCCGCCGACCGCTCCCAACAGCGTGGAATCGGCCGCTTTGCATTTATCAATGGTTTCCTGCGGAAGCGGAACGCCGGTCGCATCAATTGCGCAGCCGCCCAGCAGCGCTTCGTCGTAGGAAATCGCAAAGCCGAATTTTTCCGCGGCCCGGTTTAAAACCTTTACCGCCTGCGTTACGATTTCCGGCCCGATGCCGTCCCCTTTTAAGAGTACAATTTTATATGTTTTCATTGGTATCCCCTCCAGAGTTGTTTGCTGCGTTCTTTGCGCGGTTAATTGCACAGATAATTCCTTTAATGGAAGCAAGGCTGATATTGTTGTCAATACCGACGCCGAACAACGGCTCGCCGTCCGGACCGGTCAAATGGATATAGGAAACTGCCTTCGAGTCGGCGCCGCTGGAAACAGCGTGTTCACGGTAGGAAACAAACTGATAATTCTTGATGCCGACCGTTTCCAGCGCATGGAAGAAGGCACTGATGGGGCCGTTTCCCGCGGCGCTGATGGGATGGTCCGCATGCTTAAAGCGGATGACCCCTTCAAAATGCACCTGTGTGTTGCCGCTGATATCGTTTTCTTCATACAGCTTATATTTTTTCAGATTATAGGGGTAGTTGACTTCCAGATACGCGCGGCGGAAAATATCGAAAATTTCCTGCGGGCGAAGCTCGCGTCCCGCATCGTCGCAGGCGGCCTTGACCATCGCGCCGAATTCCGGATGCATTGCTTTCGGCAGCTCGTAGCCAAAATACTGCTGCATAACAAACGCCGCCCCGCCCTTTCCGGACTGGCTGTTAATGCGAATAATCGGCGCGTATTCGCGGCCCACGTCCGCCGGATCGATCGGCAGGTACGGCACTTCCCAGTATGGTGTCCCGCTCTTTGCCATATAGTCCACGCCCTTTTTGATTGCGTCCTGATGCGAACCGGAAAACGCCGTAAACACCAGATCGCCCGCATAGGGGTGGCGCTCATGCACTTTCATCTTCGTGCATCTCTCGAATATTTCGCGGATTTCGTGGATATGGGAAAAATCGAGCTTCGGGTCAACGCCCTGTGAATACATGTTCATGGCAACGACCATGATATCCGCGTTTCCGGTGCGTTCCCCGTTGCCGAACAGCGTACCTTCCACCCGCTCCGCCCCGGCCATAATACCGAGCTCGGTAGCCGCCGTAGCAGTTCCGCGGTCGTTGTGCGGGTGAATGCTGATGATCGCGCTCTCCCGGTTTTTCAGATGGCGGCAAAAATATTCAATCTGGTCGGCATAGCAGTTCGGGGTTGCCATTTCTACGGTATTGGGAAGATTTAAAATCAGCTTGTTTTCCGGCGTAGCGCCAAGCGCTTCCATAACCTTTTCACAAATAAGGACCGAATTTTCGATTTCCGTTCCGGAAAAACTCTCCGGTGAATATTCAAAACGGATATTCGCCCCGCTTTTCCGGATTTCCGCCTCGGTCAGGTCCTTAATCAGCTTGGCGCCCTCCACAGCTATGTCAATCACACCCTGCATATCCGTTTTGAAAACGACCTTGCGCTGGAGGGTCGACGTGGAATTGTAAAAATGCACAATGACATTCTTGGCGCCCTTAATCGCCTCAAAGGTTTTCTGAATCAGATGCGGCCTTGCCTGGACAAGCACCTGTATGGTCACATCGTCCGGGATGAGATCGCGCTCGATCAAAGTCCGCAGAATTTCATATTCCGTTTCCGAAGCGGAAGGGAATCCGACTTCAATTTCCTTAAAACCGATGTCAACAAGTGTCTGGAAAAACAGCAGCTTTTCCTCTAAATTCATCGGATCAATCAGCGCCTGGTTGCCGTCGCGCAGGTCCACACTACACCAAACCGGCGCTTCCCGGATAACTTTGTCGGGCCATTGGCGGTCCGGCAGGCGGATCGGCTGGAACGGAATATACTTTTTGCAGCCCTCATACATCGTCAAACACTCCTTTGTTCGTTTTCTTCGCGTTTACCACAAAAAACAACGGGAACAGGAAAACAAAAAGCCCCGAACACAGTTCTAACTGTGTTCGGGGCGAATAAACTTATCCGCGGTACCACCCAAATTCAGTTCCAAAAGGAACCCTCAGTAGCCTCCAACAAGGCTCCGGCCTGTAACGCTGCCGCTGCGTCCGCTTCTAATGCTTTCCCTTCGAAGACGGAGGCTCCGGGATGAGCTATACACACAAGATTCCGCGCCGGCTCGCACCTTCCGCCGGTTCTCTGCAATGCTTCCACCTGTGTCTTATTCCCTTCTTTGCCTTTGTAGCATATTAAATTAGTTACTATTATATTTTATGCTTCGCCGGTTGTCAAGGACTTTTTTATTTTCCCTCTTTTTTTCCGTATGCCCTGTCGGCGGCTTCACGGGCCAGGTCAATCACCATCCTGCCGTCGTCCGGCGTGGACACTTCCCTTGGAGGAATGGTGTCGTACACTTCGGCAACCATGGAACGCATCCACAGGCCCGGCGTAATACGCAGGGAATAGCCGCAACCGCTCTCCGTCATCCAATCGTAGAAATTGGCCTTCGGAATGCCATAGGCGGAAAGGATCGACATAATTGTGCCGCCATGGGCAACAATAACGGCGCTATTCATTCCGGAACGCAGCATGCTTTCCACAATTCTTTCGAACGCTGCGCACACGCGCTGCATAAAAGCGCCCCCGGATTCGCCGTTCGGCGGAGTCACCGCCTTCCCGCCTTCCATCCATTCGGAAAAGCGCTCGTCCTGCGCGGCGATTTCCTCCGCGGTCTTTCCTTCCCAATCGCCAAAATCACATTCGCGCAAATCGTCCACCAGCATCGGCTGCGCCTCCGGGTACAAAATGCGAAGGGTCTGAACGCAGCGCAGCATCGGGCTGCAATAGTAAAGCTGCGCTTTGGGATACGTATAGAGCCGCTTCAAATTTTCAAGCTGCGCGACTCCTTCGTCTGCAAGCGGCAGATCCGTACTGCCGATATACTGCCCCAGAAGGTTCCCTTCTGTGAGACCATGGCGGATGAAATGAATCGTATAGGACTTCATAATAAGTCTCCTTTTATATTATAAAATCGATTTATCCCTTCAGAATCAAGATAATGAAGGGATTTTCAAAGTAGACACGATATCTAGCGGCTTTACAAAGCGTTATATTAGGTATATACTTTACACGGTGTTAATTTTTTCCACGATTCGACAGGGGATAGTTAGATATGAATAACAGCTTTCCGAGAATTATAACTCTGCTGCGTAAGGAACGCGGACTCAGCCAGAAAAAAGCCGCCGAGGAATTGGGCGTATCACAGGCATTGCTCTCGCATTATGAAAAGGGAATCCGTGAATGCGGACTGGATTTCGTCGTAAAGGCGGCGGACTTTTATGATGTCTCCTGCGATTACCTGCTCGGAAGGTCCCCGCACCGCAGCGGAGCAACCATTAAGGTGGAAGATATTCCGGAGCCGGACGCTATCGGCAAGGAAAATGTATTGAAAGGCAGCCTTCTTCCGGTATTGAATAAAAAGCTGATTGCCAATTCATTGAATATAATATTTGGAATTTTGCAGAAAGCGGGGAACAAATCGCTGACCACCGAGATTTCCGCCTACCTGAACCTCGCCATTTACAAGAGCTTCCGCCTGCTTTATTCCGCGAATCCGAAAAACCCGCAGGGGATGTTCGCGGTCCCGCAGAAGCTGAGCGACGGGCGCTCCAGCGCAGCGCAGGATATTGCGCTTTCAAACGCCAGTTGTGTTGCGGACGGCGAAAGCGTTGAAGACCTGAAAGGGTTGGATAAGGACAAGCTCCCGGAGCTTTCCCCCGAAAAAATTTCTGCGGATTACCCGCTGTTCGCCTCGTCCCTCTTTAATCTGATTCAAACCGCCGAAACGCGCATGGGAGCAAAGAAACAAACTAAATAAAATTATAACATAGATGAAACAAATTACAACCGGCCCGCTGAAATTCAGCAGGCCGGTTGCTTTATTTGAAATAGAATTTTACGGCATCATAAATTACGAGAAGACCCATAGCTGGTGACAACGTTTTCAAAATATAATCGGTAATATACAGTTCGGCTAGAAAATCATCATTCGGAAACCAGCTTCTTGTTAATATGTAGGGCAAAAAAACGATAAAAATGCCGATAATTAGGCCGGTTATTAAAATTACCGCACGAGATGTTTTTGTATTCATTCATACCTCCGAAAAGATTATTGATAACGAACCTAGTAGAATCTGGCGCGATCCTCCACATAGCAATAGCTATAGTGATTAGTTGACCCTGATACACTAAAATTCACTGATGCAGATTGGCCTACTCCAATAGATACTCCGCCGCCACCAGTTGTCGTACCGTTATTAAAAAAACTCCTTCTACAGTATAAAATATTGTACTAGCATCTTCTAAATTGGCATATACAGTACCGGAAAATTGTTTGGACATATTGCCGTATTTCCTGTTCATATTTATATTAAGGATCTTAAGTATTCAAAAGTGATAATCACCTTCCGACGTTTCACAGTAAAATTTTAATTGCGGTTTATATTCTTTTGTTACCGTAAATAACTCCGTAAATGTACGATAAGTAGAACTTGCTGCCAACACTTTAGCAGAAGTATAAGAATTCTTATTTGGAGTTTCAAGACTTGAGATTACTTGATTTTCCGCTTGCGATTTAGAAATGGTCTTTTGCGATTTCCTCCACGATTTCATTGAAGGTTAATACTCTACTTACAGAAAACTGGAGTTATCATTCTGAAGCAATTGATTGTTTTTATCCCTCTCAACTGCTAACGCAGGTACTGCAACCACCAAAGAAATTGCAAATGTTAGAAATAAGCTAATAACGTTTTTTGCAGAGTTTTTCATTTTTTACTCTCCTTTTATTTTTCCGATTTGAATATTACTTGCGTTAATATGCCCATTGGTACCGCCCCCTTTTTCTTAAAATGGAAACCTTTTTTCGATTTCATAATATATAGACAACTTTGGAGGCAATTTGCAACACTTTTTTAAATTGTTTTTATAAATAGTATGAAAATAGCAAAAAAGCCATGGAAAACTCCATGGCTTCGTCTTTTGTCTTTTGGGGCATGGCGCAGGCTACCCCGCGCCCCTGTTT
>JAAYWU010000094.1 GCA_012516295.1 Clostridiales bacterium
CAGTATTACATCGGCGGTTCATGGAACTACATGAACGGAATCGCCGGAATTCTGAATATCATTACCATTACCGGCTGGTTCGGAATCTGCATCCGTCAGGAGACGGAAAAGGATAAGAGCCGCGATATGCTTTGGCCCGATATGCTCTGGTTCTGGATTATCGCCTATGACGTATGGAACTTTGCCTATACATACAACTGTCTGCCGACGCATGCATGGTACTGCGGCTTTGCGCGGCTTCTTGCACCGACGCTCTGCGCATTCACCGTCGGAAAAGGCGCGTGGCTCCAGCATCGCGCGCAAACGCTGGCCCTTTGGTGCATGTTTGCCCAAACCTTCCCCTCGTTCCAGGATGCCAGCAAGTGGATGGTGCAGTCCTCTGCGAGCCATAACATCGCGCAGGCTGCTATGCAGGAGGGGCTCCTTGCGGCGGACGGCTACACAATGCAAGTGGCACCCGGTATCTACACGGTCGCTTCCGCTTCGCCGGACACAACGGCGCTCTTTATCTGGAGCCTGCTGGCGCTGCTCATCAATGTGGCGGTCTTTGCTTACATGATTGCCCATGTAATCAAGACAAAACGCAATCCGTATACCTCGGAGCTTTACACAGACCTCACAGCATACAGCAATATTAAAGATCTTGCCGCTTAAATGCTAACCGTATAAACGCGGGAAGTCCGGAATTTTCGGGCTTCCCGCGTTGCTATGCAGCGATAAATTCGGATTAGTACGGTTGTTTCCAAAAATAGGGTGCATTCCGGTATATTTTGTTGTGAAAATACGCATTCTTTAGAAGGGGAATCTCTTCGAAAAGCGCATAGATCGGTTCGCCTTTTCTTCCCGGGGAAAGGAAGGGCAGGACGCGCCCGGAGCAGGAAAGAGAGGACGGTTTTTTGCATATTTACATCTTGGAATCTGCCGGTATGAAACGGGCGCACCCGGCAAGACTGGCATATGCGCGAAAAGAAGATGATAGTTGACAATTTCCTATTCTATGCTATTATAAATAATGACAAAAGAATAGAGGAAAAACATTGACAGAGACAGTAGGATTTCATTAAAAATCACAGCGAGCCGGGGGTAGTGCAAGCCCGGCATGAGTAGATGAATTCGGAAAATCCCTCTGGAGTTGCAAGCTGAAAGGCACAGCCGAGTAAGTGAAGCCGGCTTTCCGCCGTTAACGGGAAAACATATGGTGGTATGTAAATAGGTGGTATAACAAAGTTTCGTCTTTGTCCTGTGAATACGGGGCAAAGACTTTTTTCTTTCTCAGGCAGCAAAGGATGCCAAACCAATACGAAGGATCGGAGATTGCAGTATGTACAAAAAAGTTTCAACAGACTTGAATTTTGTCGAACGCGAAAAAGCGGTAGAAGCCTTTTGGGAAGAGCATCATATTTTTGAAAAAAGCCTTTCCCTGCGCAAGGACGGAAAGTCCTATATCTTTTTCGAAGGCCCGCCGACGGCCAATGGAACACCGCATATCGGGCATGTTTTAACCCGTGTCATTAAAGACCTTATCCCGCGCTACCGCACCATGAAGGGATATGAAGTGCCGCGCAAGGCCGGCTGGGACACCCATGGTCTTCCGGTGGAGCTGGAGGTTGAAAAGCTTCTGCATATAAACGGCAAGGAACAGATTGAGCAGTACGGGCTGGAGCCGTTTATCAAGCAGTGCAAGGAGAGCGTGTGGAAATATAAGGGCATGTGGGAGGATTTTTCCCGCACCGTTGGTTATTGGGTCGATATGGACCATCCGTACGTTACGTACGATAATGATTATATTGAGTCGGAATGGTGGGCGCTTAAACAGATTTGGGAAAAGGGCCTGCTCTATAAAGGCTTTAAAATCGTGCCGTACTGCCCGCGCTGCGGAACGCCCCTTTCCAGCCACGAGGTGGCGCAGGGCTATAAAAATGTAAAGGAAAAATCGGCGGTTGCAAAATTTAAGGTCAAGGGCGAAGATGCATATATCCTTGCCTGGACGACCACGCCGTGGACGCTGCCTTCCAATGTGGCGCTTTGTGTCAATCCCGACGAGGCATATGTGAAAGTAAGCTGCAACGGGGAGACCTATTATTTGGCGAAGGAACTCGCACCCACCGTCCTTGGCGAAGAATTCACCGTTTTGGAAACCTATACGGGAAAAGAATTGGAGTACAAGGAATACGAGCCGCTTTATCGCTTTGTGAATCCGGATAAAAAGTGCTGGTATGTAACCTGTGACCGTTACGTAACCCTGTCGGACGGCACCGGCGTGGTTCATATTGCGCCCGCCTTCGGTGAGGACGACGCAAACGTCGGCAGAATTTATGACCTGCCGTTTGTACAGCTTGTTGACGGAAGGGGCCAGATGACGGAAGAAACCCTTTGGCCCGGCGTTTTCTGCAAGGACGCGGACCCGAAAGTGTTAAAGGACCTGAAAGAACGCGGCCTTTTATTCTCCGCTCCTGCTTTTGAGCACAGCTACCCATTCTGCTGGCGGTGCGACACGCCCCTTATTTACTACGCCAGAGAATCGTGGTTTATTAAAATGACAGCGGTCAAGGAGGATTTGATCCGCAATAACCATACGGTGAACTGGATTCCGGAGAGCATCGGCAAGGGCCGTTTCGGCGATTGGCTGGAGAATGTGCAGGATTGGGGCATCAGCCGCAACCGCTACTGGGGTACGCCGCTGAACATCTGGGAATGCTCCTGCGGACACCGCCATGCGGTCGGCAGCATCGAGGAACTGAAGGAAATGTCCACGAACTGCCCGGAAAACATTGAGCTTCACCGTCCGTATATTGACGCGGTTACCATTACCTGCCCGAAATGCGGCAAGCCGATGAAACGCGTTCCGGAGGTAATCGACTGCTGGTTCGATTCCGGCTCCATGCCGTTTGCGCAGCATCACTATCCGTTTGAAAATAAAGATTTGTTCCACCAGCAGTTCCCCGCGGATTTCATCTCCGAAGCGGTGGACCAGACAAGAGGCTGGTTCTACTCCCTTATGGCGATTTCCACGCTTCTGTTTAATAAGGCTCCGTTTAAAAATGTCATTGTGCTGGGGCATGTGCAGGATGAGAATGGGCAGAAAATGTCCAAGTCCAAAGGGAACGCGGTCGATCCGTTTGACGCGCTGAAGACCTACGGCGCGGATTCGATTCGGTGGTATTTTTACAGCAATTCCGCTCCCTGGCTCCCGAACCGGTTCTATGCGAAGGCGGTGACGGAGGGACAGCGCAAATTCCTGTCCACCCTGTGGAATACCTATGCGTTCTGGGTCTTGTATGCCGATATCGACAAGTTCGACGCAACCAAGTACAAGCTGAACCCGGAGAAGCTGACCGTAATGGACAAATGGCTTCTCTCGAAGCTCAATACGCTGATTCTGGATGTCGACCGCTACCTTGGGAATTACCAGATTCCGGAAACAGCCAGAGCTTTGCAGAGCTTTGTGGAAGAAATGAGCAACTGGTATGTACGCAGAAACAGGGAACGCTTCTGGGTGCAGGAAATGACGGAAGATAAAATCAACGCCTATCTTACCCTGTACACGGCGCTGGTTACGGTTGCCAAAGTCGCGGCACCGATGATTCCGTTTATGTGCGAGGATATTTATCAGAATTTAGTGCGCACGGTGGAACCCGATGCGACGGAGAGCGTCCATCTCTGCGATTATCCGGCTGCCGATGAAAGCCTCATCGACAAAAAGCTGGAAGAAGACATGGAAGAGGCTGTGCAGGTGGTAACGCTTGGCCGTACGGCCAGAAACGCGGCCAATCTCAAAAACCGCCAGCCGCTTGCAAACCTGTATATCTGCGCGGCGCATGACGTCGGTCCGCTTTACCATGAAATTATCCGGGAAGAGCTGAATATCAAGAAAGTGCATTTTGAAGAAGACGCTTCCCGTTTTACCGCATACCTTTTTAAACCGCAGCTTCGGACTTTGGGGCAGAAATACGGGAAAAAAGTCAATGCAATCCGTACCGCCCTGTTGGAGCTGGACGGCTGCAAAGCGAAAAAAGAGCTTGACGCCAAGGGCTATTTGGCCCTGCAGATTGAAGGGGAAGAAATCCGCCTGAGCCCGGATGACTTACTCATTGAAACGGCCAAGAAGGAAGGCTTTGAATCCGCATCCGACAATGGAATCACCGTTGTGTTGGATACGGTGCTTACGGATGACTTGGTGGAAGAAGGATTTGTGCGCGAAATCATCAGCAAAATCCAGTCCATGCGCAAGGAAGCGAAATTCAATCTGACCGATCATATTATCGTCTATGCAACCGGAAGCCAAAAAGTGGCGGATGTTATGGCGAAAAACAAGGAAGCGATTCAGCACGATGTATTGGCGGATGAAATCCGTCTGAATGAAATGGACGGTTTCCGCATGGAGTGGAATATCAACGGTGAGGAAGCTGTTTTCGGGGTAAAAAATAAAAATGAAGCGCTTTGATTTTGAAAGCCGCGGTTTTCTTTTCGGCCCCGTTCCTCTTCTTGCTTTTTAAAGATTTAATTGGTACAATTTAGCAGTGATTTATTTCATGCTGTCAGCCTGCGGATAGGAACCGCCCTTTCGGATTATATCCGGAGGGGAGGTCAATTTTCTAGAAAGAATCGTGCAGGCTATACATTAATTTTCATAGCAATGCCCCCGTCAGATGGTATCTGACGGGGGCTGTGTTTTCCCACTCGGAAAAATATTTCATTCTTCCCTCTCTGGCACACTTTTATTATATTTCATTCTCTTGTTATTATACGTATCTTTTTTTGCGGACAGAAGAGAATTTCAGGAAAAATAGAATCCATTCTTTTTTGCGTTTTTTTATTCAGCGGCTTTATTCGTAAAATAATAAAATCGAATTGCTCCCGCAAGGCCGATTACGGTAATTCCGGCGAGTATGTAATAGGCTGTGCCAATATTGAATTTTCCTGTGACTGTTCCGGTAATCACAGGGAAGGCGGTCATCCCAATTGCGTAAACCGCCTGATAAAAGCCCATTGCCGTCGAGCTCTTTCCTTTCGGGATTTCCTTCATGGCTTCACTCGTACAGAAGGAGAACAGAATTCCGGTGGAAAGCCCCGATAAAATCTGTGCCGCGTAAATCCATTCCACCGTCGGGAGATTCGGAATGAGGACGCAATACGCTGCAAGGCAAAGCAAAATGGCGGGTATCCAGAAGCGGGCTCCCGATTTCTGCGCTGCTTTTGAAGCGGTGAAATACGAGCTGATTACAGCGGTCAAAATATATATTATGGAGCAGATGCCGATTTGAACGCTGCCAGCTCCCCGGGACTGCGCAATTTTGGTGGTGAAGGACATGGCAGTAGAG
>JAAYWU010000095.1 GCA_012516295.1 Clostridiales bacterium
CTGAAAATTGCACAGAAAAACAACCTGAACTTCCTGTTTGAAGCAAGCGTCGGCGGCGGTATTCCGATTATCCGGCCGATCAGCCAATGCCTTGCTGCAAATGATGTTGTGGAAATTGCAGGTATTCTGAACGGAACCACCAATTTTATACTGACGAAAATGATCCGCGAACAGATGACCTTTGAGGACGCTTTGGCCCTGGCGCAAAAGCTTGGCTATGCGGAGCGCAATCCCGCTGCGGATATCGAGGGTTCCGACGCCTGTCGCAAAATTTGCATCCTTGCTTCCCTGGCGTATGGGAAGCACGTTTACCCGGAGCAGGTGCATACGGAGGGCATTACCAAAATCGCGCTGGCGGATGTGGAATATGCAGCGTCGTGGGGCGGTGTTGTCAAGCTGATCGGGCAGGTCCGCGCGCTGGAAAACGGCAAACTGCAAATTATTGTCTGCCCGATGTTTATTCCGAGGGAAAGCCAGCTTGCTACGGTGGACGACGTATTTAACGGCATAATGGTGCGTGGCGACTCCACCGGCGACGTTGTGTTTTATGGCAAGGGAGCCGGCAAGCTTCCGACTGCAAGCGCCGTCGTAGCGGATGTCATTGACTGCGTAAAGCATTTTAAGGCAAGAAAATATCTGTATTGGGAGGACGGTTCCGAGGATTATGTAGAGGATTACCGCCTCAATGTGATTTCCATGTATGTTCGTGTAAAAACCGATGACGAAGCGCTCGCGCTGAAAAATGTCAAGCAGGTTTTCGGTGAAGTAACGCGCCTTTCGCGCAAAAACGCAGAAAACGGGGAGTTTGCGTTTGTTACCAACAGCATGAAGGAAGAAGAAATCCTGACAAAGCTGGAAAAATTGAAATCAATGGGAATTTGTGTGGAGAATACAATCCGCATAGGAAACTTATAAATTCAAATATAGGATGTTGATGAGATGATAAGAATTCAAGTACCGGCAACCAGCGCAAATCTTGGTTCCGGATTTGACTCGCTGGGAATAGCTTTGAATTTATATAATCAGGTTTGGATGGAAGAATCCGATACCATTGATATTTCCAGCAAGGATGATATTGAAATACCAACCGATGACAGCAACTTGATTTACTGGGCGGCAAAACAGGTTTACGAAAAATGCGGCCGAAAACTTCCCGGGCTTAAAATCGTACAATTGAATAATATTCCGATGGCGCGCGGCCTTGGAAGCAGCTCGGCATGTATTGTTGCGGGTATTTTGGGCGCAAACCGCCTTCTGGGAAGCCCTCTTTCAGAACAGGAACTGATCAACCTTGCCGCTGCAATCGAGGGGCATCCGGACAATACGACCCCCGCCATTGAAGGCGGGCTTGCCGCCTCGGCTATGGAAGCGGGCAGGGTTTACAGCGTAAGCGTCCCTGTTTCGGAAAAAATCCGGTTTGCGATCTTTATTCCACCTTTTGAATTGAAAACAGAAAAAGCGCGTTCCGTACTTCCGCAGGAGTATTCGCGGAGCGACGCTGTATACAATCTTTCCCGGTCCGCGCTCATGGCGGCCTCTCTGTTTTCCGGAAAGCTTGAAAACCTGCGTGTAGCGGTTCAGGATAAAATCCACCAGCCCTACAGGGCAAGCCTGATTGACCATTTGGACGATGTTTTTCGCCTGAGCTACGAACTCGGTTCGCTGGGAACCTATGTCAGCGGGGCGGGTCCCACCATTGTTTCCATGATTGATGCGGCGGATACGGATGTATTTGCGAAATATGCGGCTAACCATCTGGAGGAAAAGGGGATTACCGGCTGGCAGATTAAAGTATTGGCCACCGATTCCGACGGAGCGCAGATATCCATTGAATAATTCTTAATTGATATGGGAGATGGAACCTAATGAGTCTAATAGTACAGAAATTTGGCGGCACTTCCGTTGCGAATGCCGAGCGGCTATATAATGTGGCGGAAATTGTTACGAAAACCTATTCACAGGGAAACAACGTGATTGTGGTTGTCTCCGCTCAGGGCGACACAACGGACGAATTAATTGACAAGGCAAACGAGATTAATCCCAATGCATCAAAACGCGAAATGGATATGCTCCTGACTTCGGGCGAACAGATTTCAGCGTCCCTTTTGGCGATGGCGATTGAAAAGCTGGGCTATCCGGTTGTGTCGCTTCTGGGATGGCAGGCTGGTTTTTATACCAGTTCGGCATATGGCAGCGCAAGGATTAAACGCGTAGTGCCGGACCGTATTAAAAAAGAGCTTGATAAGAGAAATATTGTGGTTGTAACTGGCTTCCAGGGAATTAACCGCTATAATGATATGACGACGCTGGGGCGCGGTGGTTCGGACACCAGCGCGGTTGCAATCGCGGCGGTAATGAAAGCGGATCTCTGCCAGATTTATACGGATGTGGAAGGCGTTTTTACAGCCGATCCCCGTAAAGTGAAAAATGCAAGAAAGCTTGATTATATTTCATACGACGAAATGCTGGAGCTGGCGACGCTTGGAGCGCAGGTGCTTAATAATCGTTCCGTTGAAATGGCAAAGAAATACGGTATCCAGCTTGAAGTTCTTTCCAGTCTGACCAAAAAACCAGGCACAATCGTTAAGGAGGCAACAAAAGTGGAAAAAATGCTTATCAGCGGTATCGCAAAGGACGCCGACGTCGCCCGTGTTTCAATTATTGGTGTTCCGGATCGTCCGGGCCTCGCTTTCAAAATTTTCTCAAAACTCTCTGCGAAAAATATTAATGTCGATATTATTCTTCAATCCGTCGGCAGAAACGGTACAAAAGATATCAGCTTTACCGTCAGCCAGGCAAACCTGAAAGAAACCATCGACATTCTCAACCCGTATGTGGAGCTCATCGGTGCGAACAGCGTGGTATACGATGAAAATGTGGCCAAGGTTTCCATTGTCGGCGCAGGAATGGAAACGCACCCCGGCACAGCCGCCGAAATGTTTGAAGCGCTGTACGAGGCCAATATCAATATCCAGATGATTGCGACTAGTGAAATCAAGATTTCCGTTCTGATCGACCGCTGCGATGCAGACAAGGCTGTTACGGCGATTCACAACAAATTCTTCAGCGAAGCAATTGATGTTTGATTGCCTGTCTTCAAATGGCATGCAAGGGAATTTCATGAACTGAGATTCTTTTGCATGCTTTTTTGTTTGCTATCGCAGCTTTTCCGAACGTCCTGCCGGAAATATTTTAGCACGCCTTTCAAGTTCTAAAAACAAGATACCGCCCTATCACAGGGTTTGACAGAAGAAAAGAGATTAAATTCTGTTTGCTGCAAAGAAGCCTTTCAACGACGTCTGCCAGTAAGCGTAAGTCATCCTTGTGGCTATGTCAAGAGA
>JAAYWU010000096.1 GCA_012516295.1 Clostridiales bacterium
CAGCCATTGAATGCAGATGTCCTGCTCTTCCGGAAGCGGATCCCGGTTTTGCGGCGGCCTGCATTTCACAATATTGGCTATGTAAATATTGGAATGCCGGTCAAGGTCGATTGCCGCGAGCATTTTATCCAGCAGCTGGCCGCTTCTGCCGACAAACGGTTCCCCCTGTAAATCTTCATTTTCACCGGGCCCCTCTCCAACAAAAAGGACCTTTGCCTGCTCGTTTCCAACACCGAATACAAGGTTGGTTCTTTTTTCGCACAGTCCGCATTTGTGGCATTGTAAACACGCGGATTTCAATTCTTCCCAGTTATCGTACAATGTATTGCCACCCTTCGTTTTTATAGGTTTATTATAACATTTAAACCGGAAATGAAACAGCTTAAAACTTTTGTTATTGAAAAATAAGTGGTTTTCATTTAAAATTGCCTTTCAATAGTAAGAAGGAAGGAAATCCTTTCCGGTACGAAATCCGGCGTAAATACCGCTTTTATAAAATATTGGAACCGGTTCATGATTGGCGAGATGGTTGCGGTATTCATTATGAAACCCCCTTTCGAGCAGGAAATATGGAACACAGCGGAGAAGCCATCGGTAGAAAGGTTGCTCTGTAAATTGGCATTCATAATAGCACGTTTTTGCGAAATGTCAAGAAGGGAATTCTCATGGAACCATTCGTCCAAAAACAAAAAAGGGTTGTCTTTTTTGCAAGGATCGTTTATAATATATGGGCTGGTATAAAAGCAAGGCAGATGCGTGCAATAGGATATGCAGGCGGGCGGGCTCTGTACGGCAGGGCGCCGTGAACCATGTCAGGCGGGGAACCGAGCAGCATTAAGCGGATTTCCCTGTGCGATACAGGCGGTCTGGTCGTCTGCATATCCTAGTGCATGATATACCGTTTTAAACGGTCTGTCTTGCTTTCAATTTGTTTAAAGGCGGTGTTCGCTTGTATCAGGTTCTGTACAGAAAATGGAGACCCAACGTGTTTGCCGACGTTGTCGGCCAGCCGCAGGTAACCGTTACGCTGAAAAATGAACTGATGGCCGGACGTATCGCACACGCCTATCTGTTTACCGGTTCAAGGGGAACGGGGAAAACCACCTGCGCCAAAATTTTGGCAAAAGCGGTAAACTGCCTGCACCCTGTGAATGGGGATCCCTGCGGGGAGTGCGAGATATGCCGCGGAGTGGAAAGCGGTTCCGTTATGGATATCGTGGAAATCGACGCCGCCATCAACAATGGTGTGGACAATATCCGTTCGCTCCGTGAAGAAGCGAATTTTACCCCTGCCGCCGCAAAATACAGGGTGTATATCATTGACGAGGTGCATATGCTTTCCGCCGGTGCGTTTAACGCGCTGCTGAAAACGCTGGAGGAACCGCCCGCCCACGTCATCTTTATTCTTGCGACGACGGAGGTGCATAAGCTGCCGGCTACGATCCTTTCGCGCTGCCAGCGCTTTGACTTCCACCGTATTCCGCCCGAGGACAGCGCGGACCGTCTTATTTATGTTACGCAGCAGGAGGGCGCTGAGCTCGACCGGCAGGCCGCTCTTTTGATTGCCCGGCTTGCGGACGGCGCTATGCGCGACGCGCTTTCGCTCTTGGATCAATGCCTTGGCCGGAGCAAACAGATTACCGTTGAAGTTGTAAATGAAACCGCCGGGCTGGTCGGCAGGGAACATCTTTTTGAATTGACCGATGCGATCAAAACAAAGGATTCCGGCCGCGCGCTGGAAATCATTGATGAGCTTCACAATGCATCCAAGGATATGGCAAGGCTGTGCGAAGAACTGTCTTCCCATCTCCGTAATTTGATGCTCATAAAGACCACAAAGGATGCGCACGGGATGATCGTCGTGTCCGACGCGGAATACGAAAGCCTGACAAAACAGGCGCTGTCCATGCCGCTCTCGGCTATCCTGCACGGGTTGGATACCATGCAGTCCGCGCTGGAAAAAATATACCGCGGCGGTGACCGGCGCATTGAGTTTGAAATGGCGATGATACGCCTTTGTGCGCCGGAGCTGGACACCTCGCCGGAGGCGCTGATACGGCGCATAGAAGCTTTGGAAAGCGGTGTGGTGAGGCCCGCAAAGGCCGGTTTACCGCAGAAGCCAAAGGAAAAAGAGGCTGCTCCAAACGGTGCGCCGGCGGATTTGCAGCAGGAACCAATACCGGAGCAGAAGGCAGAAGAAAACGAAAAAGCCGCTTCCCCGCTTCCCCAGAAGGCTGTACAGGAGCTTCAGGAAAACGCGCAGCCCCTGGCGGAATGGCCGGAAGTATTGCAAATATTAAAGAATTACTCCCATGTTACCGCAACCGCTTTTAATGGCTCAACCGCCTACATCAGCGGGTCCTATGTGCTGATTGATGCGCCGAATGAAATCGCATTCCGGCTTCTTCGGGAGCAGACTCAGCGTGACAACATGCGCCGCGCGATTCAGCAGGTGACGGGGAAGGTGTATAATTTAGGACCATATAAAGGCCGGAAAGCGGAAAAAACAACCGATCCGCTCGCGGAGCTCGCCGGATTAGCGGAAAGCGAAGGAATTCCGGTTATTAAGAAATAAAGAAGATAAGCAGGAGGAGTTTCGATATGAAAGCAAGATTGCCACAGGGTTACGGCGGGGGCGGAGCTGCCAATTTACAGCAGTTAGCGCGTCAGGCCCAAAAGATTCAAGAAGATATGGACCGGATAACGGCGGAGCTGGAAGTGAAGGAATATTCCGCAACAGCCGGCGGCGACGCTGTGAAAGCGACCGTAACCGGTAAGATGGAAGTAAAATCCATTGATATCAAACCCGAGGTTGTTGATCCGGAAGATGTTGAAATGCTTTCCGATCTGGTGATCGCCTCTGTAAACGAGGCGCTGCGTGCAGCTGCCGCAGATAAGGCGCGGAGCATGGAGAAAATTTCAGGCGGCATTAACATGCCGGGGATGTTCTGAGTCCTATGCCGACGTATAATGTAGCGCCGCTCTCACGCTTAATTGAGCAGTTCGAGCGCTTGCCCGGAATCGGGCACAAAAGCGCACAGCGTTTGGCGTATTATATCCTTGGACTTACCAAAGAGGAAGCGCAGAGTTTCTCCGATGCCATCATGGACGCGCATGAAAAAATTCATTATTGTAAAAAATGCTGCAACCTGACCGACCAGGAGCTTTGCCCCATTTGCCGCAACGAGGCGCGGGACCAGTCCATTATTTGTGTGGTGGAAGACCCGCGGGATGTGATTGCGTTGGAACGCACCAATGAGTTTAATGCGACCTATCACGTTTTGCACGGAACGATTTCGCCGCTGAACGGGATTGGCCCCGATCAGCTATGCATTAAGGAGCTCTTGGCAAGAGTCAATGACGGTAAGGTAAAGGAAGTCATAATGGCCACGAATCCTACGGTAGAGGGCGAGGCGACGGCAATGTACATTTCCCGCCTTTTAAAACCGCTTGGCGTAAAGGTTACGCGGCTTGCTTACGGGATTCCCGTGGGCGGGGATTTGGAGTATGCCGATGAAGTTACGCTTTCCCGCGCAATTGAAGGGCGGAGCGAAATCTAGTTTACATAATACTTGACTTTTTTCCGTGCCTGTGTTATGCTCATATTCCGGTAAGAATGGAGGCTTTTTATGCCCAAAGAAAATTTAAAAACATTAGCGCAAAATAAAAAAGC
>JAAYWU010000097.1 GCA_012516295.1 Clostridiales bacterium
ATTGCGGACATTAAGAATTTGGGTGCGGATTACTGCGGCACAACCACCGCCGGCTTGTTTATTAAAGCCTTCGCGGAAGACCTGCCGTGGATTCATATTGATATTGCCGGCACGGCCTGGGTGGATAAACCGGTCTTTGAGCATCAGGCAGTCGGCGCAACCGGCGCGGGCGTAACCACCCTGTACGATATGCTTGAAAGGGCGAGCCGCCGCAGCGGAAAATCGGATTAAAGGAGTTGCTGCAAGTGGACAATTCAGGAGCCCGGCTTGATAAATTTCTTATGAGAAAATCAAACCGCAAGCTTGTCTTTTCGGCGATTCATAAGAAAGGCTCCATTTCGCGCGTACAGATTGCAAACATGACGCATATGAGTCTGATGACGGTGGGGCGTATTGTTGATGAACTGGTTGGTATTGGAATCGTTGTTGAAGAAGAAAGCGGCGATACAACCTCAACCGTCGGCAGAAGGCCCAAACTTCTTCATGTGGCTTCCGATCGTTTTCTGAGTGTCGGCGTGGAAATTGACCGCGATGGAATTTACGCGGGTATCATCAATCTGTATGGCAGTGTGTTGCGGAAACTGGAATATACATTTAATTGCAGTGGAGAATCCGCTGAAACCGTTCTGAAAAAAGTCAGTGAAATTGTAAAGCAGATTCTTTCCGAAAATCCGGAGCTTCCTGTTATTCCTGCGGTTGGCGTCGCCTGTCCGGGATTGATTGACGACGGCGTAATCCGGTTTTCCTCCCAGATGAAATGGAAAAACGTCCCCGCGGTGGAGCTCCTTCGGAAATATACCGGAATAAACCATGTTTTTATTGACAATGAAGTTAAGGCGCACGGCATGGCCGAGGACATGTTCGGCCTTGCCAAGAGCTATCGGAGCAGCGTCGTCCTGACGATGGGCTCCGGAATCGGCTCTTCCATTCTGATAAACCATAAGCTGCACCGAGGAAAGCAGAACATGGCGGGGGAAATCGGGCATATCTGCATTAACCCGTACGGGAACATGTGCGAATGCGGGAAACGCGGCTGCCTGCAAACCTATATGGCAGACTGGGCCATCCTTCGGGAAGCCCGTATGGTGCAGGAAGATATTACGCTGGAAGGCGTATTCCAGGCCTACATCGAGAAGAAGCCGTGGGCGGAGGAACTGATCGGCCGCGTAATGGAATATCTGTCCATTACCATCAGCATTCTTGCAAGCGCCTACTCGCCGGATATTATTATCCTTTGCGGGCGGCTGATTGAGGAGCACGAAGTGTTTCGGAACCTGATTGAAAAGCGGTACCGCAATCCGGCTGAGGATTACCGGCCCGATTCCCTGGTGCGCGTCTCGAATTTAGGGCCCGACGGCACGATTGTGGGCGCCGGGACCCTTGCGTATTACAGTATGCTGGACAAAATTTTATAGAAATAGCAAAAAAAACGCCGGCGCATAGCGTCGGCGTTTAAAATTTCACATGGATTTTCCGGTTTCACACAAATAATTCCTCATATGAAACGTCAAATATCTCTTTCATCGATTTAATTTCGTGAGCGTAAAGATGGCGCTGACCCACCTCTATTTTCGCAATAGCTCTTCTGGTAATATCGCAGCCTGCTATTTGTAATTTCGCCGCGAGCACTTCCTGCGTCCAGCCCTTCTTTTCTCTTATTGCGCGGATATTTTTTCCCATCCGTTTATCGTAATTGAAGTCCATTATTCACACCCCTTGCGCTAAAATAAGAGCAATTTATGAATTGATCATAGTGCGGATTTATGCTATAATTGCACCTAAATAAGTGCAAAAATGTATTTCAGGTGGAAATAATGCCGAATTATCCGAAGATGTACTGCGCTTTGTTTCAGGAAGTGACAAGGGTGATTGAACAATTGCAGGCGGTACAAAGGGAAACGGAGGAGCTGTACATTGCTTCCGGGGAAGCGCCGGTGGCGATGATAAAGCAGGAGGATGGCTGCCATACGTCTGATTCCGCAAAGGACGGCACATAAAC
>JAAYWU010000001.1 GCA_012516295.1 Clostridiales bacterium
GATTTTATCAAAGTATTTCGGGCTGATAAAAGAATACGTCATAATTTCGCTGGCGCCGAGCGCAAGCATGGTATCGCTGATGGTACGGTTGAATTTCTGGCGGGGAGAATATTTTCCCTGCGCGCCGCCGCTGAGGGACGTTGAGGGAATTTTATTGTAACCGTAAAATCTGGCGATTTCCTCCGCTATATCGGCTTTATGCTCCAGATCAGGACGGAAGGTCGGCACCAAAATATCGTCTCCGTCAAATTCGCAGCCCAGTTTGGCAAGGATCGCTTTCATCTGGTCGGCGCTCAGGTTGATGTTGAGGAACTGGTTGATCCAGTCGGTATCCAGATGAATTCTTCTGGGTTCCCTGTGGGAATGGTCGTCCAGAATCACGTCGTCCAAAACATCGCCCGCGTCAAGCAATTCACCCAGCTCGCACGCACGCTCAAGAGCGGGAAGGCAGTTGTTCGGGTCAAGCCCTTTTTCGTACAGGGAGGAAGCGTCTGTGCGCATGCCCTGGTCCCTGGCGGTTGTACGCACGGAAGCCCCGTTGAAGCAGGCGGATTCAAAAACAATGGCGGTTGTGTCGTCCATAATCCCGCTGTACTCGCCGCCCATTACGCCGGCAATGGCAATCGGTTTGTTTGCGTCCGCAATGACAAGGTTTTTCGAGGTCAGCTTCCGCTCAACGCCGTCAAGCGTGGTGATGCTTTCGCCGTCTTTTGCGCGGCGCACACGGATTTTCCCTTCGTCGATGAAACGAATATCAAAAGAATGCATCGGCTGGCCGTATTCCAGCATAACGTAATTTGTAATATCGACGATATTATTAATAGGGCGTACACCCATGGCGCGAAGGCGCTCGCGCATCCAGCGCGGCGACGGCTTTACACGCACATTTTTTACCACTCGTGCGGAATAAATGGGGCATAGCTCGGGTTCCTCGACTTTTATGTCCAGCATTCCCTTACAGGAACCGTTTCCCGCTTTCACAACGGGCTTGTGCAGCTTTAACGGTTTGTCGAAAGTAGCGGCGGCTTCCCGCGCAAGCCCGATGACGGAGAAGCAGTCCGGCCGGTTCGAGGTGATTTCGAACTCAACCTTTGTATCGTTAAAGCCGAGCGCCTCGCAGATTGGCTGCCCCAGCTTGCAATCCTCCTGTAAAACGAAAATGCCGTCTTCACTGGCATAGGGAAACTCATGCTTTGCAAGACCCAGTTCGCCTAACGAGCAGAGCATGCCGTTGCTTTCCACGCCACGCAGCTTGCCTTTTTTTATTTTTTTGCCTCCCGGAAGGGTGGAATTATTCATGGCAACGGGAACCACGTCGCCGACTTTTAAGTTCTGCGCGCCGGTGACGATTTGAATCGGTTCACCGGAACCGACATCAATCTGTGTAATCCATAAATGATCGGAATCCGGATGCTTATCCAGAGAAAGCACCTTGCCGACAATGACATTCTCAATTTCGCTGCCTTCGACTTCCCAGCCCTCTACCTTGGAGCCGCTCATCGTCATCGCCTCGGCGAAATCCCGAATCGGCATTTCCTCCAGCGTTACAAATTCTTTTAACCATCTCATAGAAAGATTCATTGTTCAGGCCCCCTTAAAATTGCTTCAGGAAACGTACGTCGTTTTCGTAGAAAAGGCGTAAATCGTCAATGTTGTATTTCCGCATGACCACGCGCTCCAGCCCCATGCCGAGTGCAAAGCCGCTGTATACCTCCGGGTCGATGCCACAGTTGGAAAGCACCTTCGGATGAACCATGCCGCAGCCGAGAATTTCAATCCATCCTTCGCCCTTGCAAAGGCGGCAGCCCTCTCCGTGGCAATTGAAGCATTGTACATCCACTTCAGCGGACGGTTCGGTAAATGGAAAGTGGTGCGGGCGGAAGCGCACAACGGAATCATCGCCATACATGCGTTTTACAAAGGTTTCAAGGGTCCCCTTCAAATCCGCAAAGGTGATTCCCTTGTCAACCACTAAACCCTCAATCTGATGGAAGAGGGGGGAGTGGGTAGCGTCCACCGCGTCGGAACGATAAACCCGGCCGGGGGAAATAATGCGGATCGGCGGTTTTTGCTTTTCCATCACGCGCACCTGAACCGGGGAGGTTTGCGTGCGCAGAAGGATATTGTCATTGATGTAGAAAGTATCCTGCGTGTCGCGCGCCGGATGGTCTTTCGGAATATTCAGCGC
>JAAYWU010000098.1 GCA_012516295.1 Clostridiales bacterium
GGGAAGGCGGGCATGACGGCTTTGGACGCCGATGGTGAAAAGCTGGAGTTTTTGGCGCCGAATTCCAAGCAATACAGCGACCTGAACAACTATTCCATTGTTGCCCTGCTGACCTGCGGGGAAAAACGTTTCCTGTTTATGGGGGATGCGCAGGCGGACAGCGAAAAGGAGATTCTGAAAAAGGCGGCAAACCCAAAATGCGACGTTCTCAAATGCGGGCATCACGGCAGCTCCACTTCGACTTCCACAGCCTTTCTGAAAGCGGCGGTTCCGCAGTCCGCGGTGATTTCCTGCGGGGTAAACAACGACTACGGGCATCCGAGCAAAAAAATCATCACAAGGCTGCAAAAGGCCGGCGTTACGATTTATCGCACCGACCGGCAGAAAACCATCCTCGCCCGCTGCGACGGAAAAACCATTCAGTTTGAAACCGGGCTGGCGTCCGTGGCGTAATCGTAAACGGGGAGCCGGTACCGCCCGGGCTGGGTGCTCCTAATCTGCCGCGCATTGCGGAAACCGCGGCAAAGCGGTAAAGAATGCAATATGCTTTCAAAAAAGCGGCTTCCTTATAAGGAAACCGCTTTTGCATTTTGTATTTATTTTTCTTCGTTAAAGAACTTTTCCCAGTCGAAATTGCTTTCGCTTACCGGCTTTGCCTGCGCTTTCGGCAGGGGTTCTTTTGGGGGTACCGCCGCCGGTCTGCTCCGCTGCAAAACTTCCTGCGGAATCGGGATCGTTTCGTCCTGGTCGTTGACAGCCGGTTTTTGAACAGCCCTTTTCGCGGATGCGGCGGGCGCCTTTGCGGAGGAGCTGTGGATATCCGGAAATGTCTGCGTATTGGCTGCGACGCTGTCGCCGTGAGGCTGACCGTCGCTGTAAGAGCTGATGTCTATAAATTCCGTCGGTTCCTCGCCGCTGCTTTCATGTACGCGGCCGGGAATACCGGCTTTTCGCATGCCGCTCGGGCCGGTGAAGAACTGCAGATACACAAACAGGCCCATACCGCACAGGGAAAGCACAATCAGAACAATTCCCAGAATCAACAGCCAGGAAACGCCGCCTACACCGGATGATCCGGTGCTGCTGCTCGTGGTTCCCGCGGCCGCCGCTGCGCTGCTGCTGTCGGAAGAAGAACCGGAGCCGGAAAGAAGCTCGCCCCAGTCCTGGGACGAAAGTACGTCCGGGTTGCTGATCGTCTGCGCCGCGCGGGAAGCGGCTTCCTCAATTTTTTGATTATGGGTGTCCACCTTGTGGCTGAATTGGGGCTTTTCATCGATGACGGGTTTTTTACTGGAATTATTATTGCCGTTCGGCTTGGACGACTCGTTTTCAGCCGGTTTGGAGGTTTCTTCCGGCTTCGAGGTTTCCTCCGGCGTTGAAGGTTCTTCCGGTTTTTGGTTTTCTTCCGGTTTCGAGGTTTCGCCGGGATTCGGATTTTCTTCGCCGTTTCCCGTTTCCCCGTTGCCGGTGTTTCCTTTCGACGGGGGATCAACGGCCGTCTGCGGCGGCGGCGTTACCGCGCCGGGGTCTTCCTGCGCAAAGGCGGTGATGGAAAACACGCTGACTGCAAAAAGCAGGGTCAGGAAAACAGCAAGAAATCTTTTTGATTTTATTTTCATTTTTATATATATCCCCTTAAAATGCAGATTACAAATTCATGCTTATCATATCATATTACATACGGTCAGTTCAACTGTGAATTATCTGTTAAATTTTCATATTCGGAAATCTGCGACTTTAAAATTCAGACTCGCAATGCTATAATAAAACTGACCAGGCTGAGGAATTTTATATCTGGGGAGTGCAAATATGGGCGTTACAATCAGCGCGGATAGTGCCTGTGACTTATTTCCGGATTTATATAAACAATATTCTATTCAAATCGTCCCTCTTTATATTACGATCGATTGGAAAACCTATCGCGACGTATTTGAGATCGGACCTGATGAGCTTTTCGCCAATTATGAAAAGACGCATTCCCTTCCGAAGACTTCCGACCCCGCCCCGCTCGATTTTTTTGAGCTTTTCAAACGGGAAACGGACGCGGGAAACGATTTGGTGCATATTGCGATGAATTCGAAGTTTTCCTCGTCGTACCAGAACGCAAAAATCGCTGCAAAGGAATTTGAGAACGTTTATGTGGTGGATACCTTCACCCTCAGCTCGGCGCAGGGCATTTTGGTGCTGAAAGCCGCTGACATGCGCGACGCGGGGAAATCCGCCAAGGAAATCTACGACCAGATAGAAATTGATAAAACAAAAATATGCACAAATGTGCTTTTGGACACGCTGGATTACGCTTACCGCGGCGGCAGGGCGACCATGCTGCAAATGTTCGGGGCAAATCTTCTGAAGCTGCGCCCCTGCCTGCTTCTCGACACCCGCGGCGTGCTTACGGTCCGCCGGAAATTCCGCGGGAATTTTCCGCAGGTCTGTAAGGAATATATCCGCTATATACTGGATATGCCGAACGCGGACGGCGAACGCGCCTTTGTTTCCACAACGGGCATGGATCAAGCGCTTTTCGACAGCCTTGTGCAGATGGTGCGCGACAGCGGAAAGTTCAGGGAAGTCCTTACCTCCCGCGCCGGGTGCAGCATGACCGTACATACCGGACCAAACACTTTGGTCTTGTTTTATAAAGAAAAATAGAAAATGATTTTCGAAAAAGCCGTTCAGCAGGAATTGCCGGACAGCTTTTATTTGTATATAGGGCGTTTTCTCTTGCCCCTGCCCTCCGTATTGAAAAGTATTGGCAGGGGATGGGGAAGCTCGCCCCTTGGATTCCCTGCACCTGCAGGTGTCCCCAAGGGCTTTGTGATCTTCATGGGCGGACGGCTTACCTAGCCTTCCGCCGGCGGGGCGTTGTCCGTAAGGATGTCGCACACAAGCTCCTCAAGCTGTGCCCAGCTTTCCAGCGTGCCTGCGCGGCGGCGGTAGGAAGCGGCGTTCTTCATCCCCTTCAGGTACCAGCCCACCTGCTTCCGCGCTTCGTTCATGGCGCGGCGCTCGCCTTTATACGCGCACATCAGCCGGATATGCTCTAGCACAACCCGCATGCGCTCGTTTAATCCGGGCGGGGGAAGAAGCCGGGGGGAATCCGATAAGTAGGCGTTAATCTGCGCGAAAATCCATGGGTTTCCGAGCTCCGCCCGCCCGACCATCACCGCGTCGCAGCCGGTCTGTTCCAGCATCTTCGCGGCGGTTTGCGCGGAAACGACGTCGCCGTTGCCGATGACCGGGATTTTAACCGCCTGCTTCACCTGCCGGATAATTTCCCAGTCCGCTTCCGGGGCGTACATCTGCTCGCGCGTGCGCCCGTGGATTGTAATCGCGTCGGCTCCTGCGGCCTCGCAGATTTTCGCAACCTCTAAGGCGTTCACGCTTTTCCTGTCCCAGCCCTTTCGGATTTTCACCGTGACCGGAACCGGCACGGCGTTTTTCACCGCGGCCACGATTTCCCCGCACAGCGGCGGGTTTTTCATTAACGCGCTGCCGGCGCCGTTGCAACTGACCTTGGGCGCGGGGCAGCCCATGTTGATATCAATGACGTCGGGGGCGTATTCCATTGCTATTTTTGCGGCTTCGGCCATAACCGCGGGTTCGCTCCCGAAAAGCTGGATGCCCGCGGGGCGTTCCGCGTCGCTCAGCGTCATCAGCGCACTGGGTTTCTTGTCATGAAATTGAAGCCCCTTGGAACTGACCATTTCGCTCACGACATAGGCCGCGCCGAACCGCACACAGGTTTCGCGGAACGCCCGGTCCGCCACGCCGGCCATCGGCGCGAGAACCGCGTAACCGTTTATTTGTAAATTTCCGATTTTCATTGGATTACCATTCCTGTTTTATCATTCATTTGACTTTTTTGTTGAAAATGGTCTGCTGTCTTTAAAATGCAGCCGGATATCCATCCGTTGCGGCAAACCGCGTTCATTATAACACTTATTTTTTTCCTTGAAAAGTGATATAATAGTCCAATACATATGGGAAAAATCCCAGAAGAAGGAATACACCGCCTGAAAGGGAGAACAATATGAAGCTGCTTGTACTTGACGGAAACAGCATTTTAAACCGTGCCTTTTACGGCATCCGCCTTTTAACCACGAAGGAGGGCCTTTTTACCAACGGCATTTACGGTTTTCTGACGATGCTGCAAAAACTGAAAAATGATACAAACCCAGACGCGGTCGCCATTGCGTTTGACCTGCGCGCGCCCACCTTCCGCCACAAGGAATACGCGGGCTATAAAGCGCAGCGCAAGGGGATGCCCGAGGAGCTTGCCCAGCAGCTTCCGAACCTGAAAGAGCTTTTGCGGCTTCTGGGGTATCGCTTGCTGGAATGCGAGGGCTTTGAAGCCGACGATATTCTCGGCACGCTCGCAAAAAAATGCGAGGAAACCGGGGATGAGTGCATTCTTGCGACCGGGGACCGCGACAGCCTTCAGCTTGTGGGGCCCCATGTCACCGTCCGCCTTGCGGCAACCAAATTCGGCCAGCCGCAGGTTACCGTGTACGACGAAGCCAAAGTTATGGAGGATTACGGCGTTACGCCGAAGCAACTGATCGACATCAAGGCGATTCAGGGCGACACCTCCGACAATATCCCCGGCGTGCCGGGCATCGGACCGAAGGGCGCGGGGGAGCTGATTCAGAAATACCACGATCTGGATACGATTTATGAAAACATTGATACGCTGGATATCCGCGAAAGCATGCGGCAGAAGCTGATTCAACATAAGGAAACGGCTTACCTGAGCCGCCGGCTTGGAACCATCTGCACCAGCGCGCCCATCGATACGGAAATCGCGCATTATGTTTGCGCCCCGTGCGACAACGACGCTGCCGTCCGCCTGATGGCGAAGCTCGAATTCTTCTCGCTGATTGACAAAATGGGCTTGCGCACCCCTGCGGCACCCGCAGAGCAAACAGCCGGGGGA
>JAAYWU010000099.1 GCA_012516295.1 Clostridiales bacterium
ATCATCGACATCTCTTTGTTGCAAAAATTCCAGGATAATTTTGCAATCGGAATGAATTGCGCCAGCGTGACCGTAGACCGTAACGGCACCCCGGTAACAAATCCCAGTTCCTATACAAGATTTTGCGACGGATTTGTCCACCAGTCCCAAATTGGTGACCGCCGCTGTGCCGAATCCCACAACCGCATGGGCGAAATGGCCGCCCGCTCCGGCAGGCCGTTTGTCGGTCAATGCCACGCGGGTCTGATTGATTTCGCCGCACCGATCATCATTAACGGCGAACTGATCGGAACCGTTTTAGGCGGACAGGTACTTTCGGAAAAGCCCCGGGAGGAGCATTACCGCAAAGTTGCAAATGAAATCAACGTCAGCGGGGACGGGTTGGTCGACGCGGTGAAGAAGGTCAAGGTTACGGATATGAAGAGCATCAGCGCCGCCGCGGAAGTTTTGTTTATTGTCGTCAATGCACTCGCCAAAAACGGCTACGCAAAAATCGAGCTTGAACATCTCGCTAAGCTTCTGGCAAGCAAATTCATCGAGATTTCGTCCACTCTGGAAGAGCTTGCAGCCTCCGCGCAGAATATTACGGAACGGCAGCAGGATCTGAACAACGAGATTTCGCAAGTGGAGACTATTACGGAAGAAATTAATGATGTTTTGAAATCCATTACGCAAATTGCCTCCTATACAAATATTCTGGGCATCAACGCATCCATAGAATCGGCGCACGTCGGGGAGGCCGGAAAGGGATTCGACGTCGTTGCAAAGGAAATTCAGACCTTGTCCCAAACTTCAAACAATACGGCCGAACATATCATGAAGCTGACAAAGAAGATCCAGGAATCCATCCGAGATACCGTAAACAACTCAAATATCACTTTACATACGACCCAGGAACAGTCGAGCGCAATGGAGGAGGTTTCCGCCGTGATACAGGAATCCGTTCACATTGCCGATCGGCTAAACAGCCTAATGAAGCAAAATTAAGAAACGCCTGCCGAAAACGGCAGGCGTTTCTTTATTGCGTTCATTCTTTTGCGCCATACTCTTTTTCATATCTTTCAATGCATACCCGTATGATCTTTTTCGCTTCCTGCGCGTTCCGGATATGCTCAACAGCCGTGGCTTTTCCTTCAAGCTGCTTGTACACGGAGAAAAAGTGCGACATTTCTTCAAGCACATGGTTCGACAGCTCCGTTATGTCGTGATAGGCATTATAGGTAGGGTCATGAAAGGGAACAGCAATAATTTTCTCATCCACAAAACCGCTGTCCAGCATGGCAATGACACCGATCGGGCGACACCGAACAAGAGAAAGAGACTGTATATCCTCGGTGCAGAGCACAAGAACATCCAGAGGATCGTGGTCTTCCGCTATCGTGCGCGGAATAAACCCATAATTTGCGGGATAATGTGCGTAAGTATAAAGAATTCGATCCATATAGAGCATTCCCGTACTTTTATCAAGCTCATATTTGGTTTTACAGCCCTTTGGAATTTCAATGACCGCGCAAAAATCGTCTGTCTGGATTCTTTCTTTGGAAATATCGTGCCAAATGTTCAAAAACACCCCTCCAATATTTTTATTCATAACTCCTTCAAACGAAGACGCACCTCTTCCCCGCTCCCCGGAGTAAACAAAAAAGCTGATGCCTGCTGTGTATGCCACAGAAGTCATCAGCTTAAAAAGCAATTTTAGCATTCGCTATGGGAGAACTTCATTCCCAGTAATTATTCTATCATAATCCAATAAAATGTCAATGTATTTCGGAAAGAATCTGAATGCACTATTTGATCCCCAGTTCTTCCTCACGCTTTTTCAATATTTGAAATGTCTCCGAAAAATCAAGGGTTGCGAAGTAATCCATCGGGGTTTCCGCACGCCGGATTAATTCGACGGACCCGTCCTCTTTCAGGAGCAGTTCTGCAGAACGCAGCCGGCCGTTATAATTGTACCCCATGGCGTGCCCGTGCGCCCCTGCGTCATGTATCACCAGCAAATCGCCCTTATCGATTTTCGGAAGCATACGGTCAATGGCAAATTTGTCGTTGTTTTCACACAGGCTTCCGGTAATATCGTAGCGATGGTCACAAGGCGCGTTTTCCTTTCCCATGACCGTAATATGGTGGTACGCTCCATACATTGCGGGGCGCATCAGATTTGCAGCGCAGGCATCCACACCGATGTATTCCTTGTAAATATGCTTTTCATGGATTGCCGTTGTGACAAGGCAGCCATATGGCCCAAGGATGTAACGCCCGAGTTCGGTGTAAATATCCACATTTTTAAGTCCCGCCGGAACCAGAATTTCTTCGTAGGCCTTGCGGACGCCCTCACCGATTTTTTCAATATCCGCCGGTTTCTGTTCGGGGCGGTACGGAATACCGATGCCGCCGGACAGGTTAATGAAGGATACGGCAATCCCCGTCTGCTTGTACAGGTCGACTGCCGTACGGAATAAAATGCCCGCCAGCGTCGGATAATACGCGTCATCGGTTGTATTGCTTGCCAGAAAAGCATGCAGGCCGAACCGTTTCGCTCCATACGAACGCAGCTTGAGGAATCCTTCCTTCAACTGGTCGTAGGGGAACCCGTATTTTGACTCACCCGGATTATCCATAATCGCGTTGCTGATTTGGAAGGTTCCGCCGGGATTGTAGCGGCAGCAGATGGTTTCCGGAATACCCGCGGCTTCTTTCAGATATTCAATATGCGTAAAATCGTCCAGGTTAATGATTCCGCCCAGTTTTTTTGCCAGCACAAATTCCTGCGCAGGCGTGTCATTGGAAGAAAACATGATATCGCTTCCGTGGAAGCCGACCGCGTCCGCGAGCATCAGCTCCGTTAAAGACGAACAGTCCGTGCCGCAGCCTTCTTCTTTTAACAGGCGAAGCAAAAAAGGATTCGGGGTTGCCTTTACCGCAAAATATTCCCGGAAACCGGGATTCCAGGAAAAAGCCTTTTGCAGCCTTCGCACATTTTCCCGTATTCCCTTTTCGTCGTAGAGATAAAAGGGAGTGGGGTATTTTTCAGTAATTTTTTTTAATTGTTCCAGTGTAACAAACGGCTTCTTCAAAAAATCAACTTCCTTCCATCATTGTGATCAGCGTAATTTCATTTTTTAATGCTTCTTTAAAAAGCTCAATCAGATTCCGTTTTTGAGAATACAGGCAGGTTGATTCGGACCCGGCCGCGGTGTCCCCCGTCAGTACGTTTTTCGAGTCCGCAATCAGCCGGATTTGGTGCTGCCCGGTTTTCGTATGATAAACCTGCGCCCCATCCAACGCAAACGGCGGGTCGGTGATAATCACGACTTTCAACCCCCGCGCGACAGCCCCCTCGATCTGGGGCATCAGCTTCGAAAGTGTCTGCCCGGAAACGGCGAGATAGACCCGCTCCTTCGCCTTGTCAATCATGTTTTTCATTTTGTCAAAAATATTTTCTTCGCCCTTTACGGTGATATAACCCCCGGTTTCCTCCCTTTGCTCCGGGAGAACCTGCGTAAGCAATTGTGCGTATTCCTGCATGCGGCGAATCCGGTTGCCGCAGAATTCCTCCGCCGGAACCGGAAGGTAATGGGTTGCGGTATCCTCTTCTATAAACGCCGCGCCCTTTTCCACAAGGCCGGCGAGCGCCGTATACGTATTCGAGCGCGAAATTCCCGTCACCTTCGCCGCTTCGTATCCCGTCATCCTGCCCTCGGAGCAAAGCATGAGGTAGAGCACCGACTCCTGACGGGTCAGCCCGAAATAGCCCAGCATTTCAGCGACATCCATGCAATCCCTCCAGTAGTGTTTCTTTATAGGAACACTATAACCGCTTCCGGGCAATTTGTCAATAGCGTATCATACAAAATATCCGCCCGGCGTGAAAAAACAGGCAAAAAAGCCGGGGCGTATTCCGCCCCAGCCGTCATGATTGCAATCGCAAAAGCGGCTATGGTTTCCCATAGCCGCTTTAGATTTAGGAATCATCAGCTTTCAAAAATTTTGTCGTGAATTTTCTTTTCCATATTTCCAAGCGCTCCGGCATTGATTTTCGAAAGAAGCCCCCGCTGGACTTCGTCGTAATACCGTTTCGCGCGGGCAAGCTGTTTTGTTGCCTTTGCGATTTCCGCCTTATAGTCCGTCATGATCGCGGCAATCTCCGAACGGTGTTTCTCATCCGTTTTCTCCGCGACCGCGGTCTTGTAAATATCGATGACCTCGTCATTGGGGCGGGACGGGAAGTATTCATGCGGCGACGTGCTGTCGAACACGCACATGCCGAGCTCCCTTAAAACAATCATGTCCACGCTGTTCGGGTCAAAGGCGCAGTGGTATACCTCTGTTTCATATCCCGCGGCGCAAGCATACTCGGCAATCTTTTTTAAAAACGTGGACTTGCCCGTTCCGGGCCGCCCTTTGATAAAATACCGCTTTGCAAGATGGGATGTAAGGCTGTCGATATAGTCAAGGGAACCGTCCATGGTTGCCGCGCCGAAAAAGCGATGAATCTGCTCCCCTTTTTTCGGAAGCGTATTCCCGCCGATTACCCTTTCAATCGTATCGGATGCCAGCTTGTTGGCGGCAGCAAAATCCATATTCGATATATAAATC
>JAAYWU010000100.1 GCA_012516295.1 Clostridiales bacterium
CGCGAGAGTTCATGGTGTGGAGGCTGTGAAGCAGGGCTGCCATCGCCTGATAGGTTGCCCGGTCGGTATTGCTGGTTCCGGTTTCCACCGCGTAGCGGTGCGCTTTGAGTGCCTGGTCGGCGCTAATCTCCTCAAATCCGTTTTCCCGCTGGTGCTTCGGGAGGTAATTTTTCAGCTCTTCGCCGTACCAGTCGGCATTGGAAAGCGTAATTTGCTCTTTGATAGCGGACCGGACTGCCGCGCACAGCGCGTCGGCATCGTCTTTTTTCATACCGTTGGCAATCTGGAAATACTGGGACAGGGCTTTATAGTAGGCTTTGCGGAACGTTTTGGTAACGCCCGGCGCCATGGAATAATCGAAATTCGGTATGGACTGGCCGCCGTGCATTTCGTTCTGGTTCGCCTGAATCGCAATGCAGGCCAGCGCGGCATAGGAGCGGATATCGTTCGGTTCGCGCAGCGCGCCATGGCCGGTGCAGAAGCCGTTGTGGAACAGCTTAATCAGGTCGATCTGGCAGCAGGTTTCGGTCAGCATATAGAAGTCCTCGTCGTGAATATGGATATCGCCGCCGATATGGGCCGCCGCGATGTCCTTCGGCAGGACATAATTATTGATAAAATATTTCGAACCCTCCGAACCGTATTTCAGCATGGTACCCATGGCGGTATCGGCGTCGATATTCGCGTTTTCACGCTTAATGTCCACGTCCTTCGCGTCACGGAAGGTCAATTCCTTGTAAATATCCATCAGGTCGCTCTGCGCTTGGCGGATTTTCGCATGCTCGGCACGGTAAAGGATATACGCCTTGGCGGTTTTCGCGTAATCGACGGCGATCAGCGCTTCTTCGACGGCATCCTGAACCTGTTCCACGGTGGGAACCGTGCCATCGGGGAAAACGGCGGATACCTTGTCGGTAAGCTCATTCAGAAGCTCGTCGCTCATGGCTTCTTCTTCAACCGCCTGATTCGCCTTATAAATCGCATTGCGTATCTTTTGTTTGTCGAACGGAACAACGACACCATTGCGTTTTTTTATTTCCAATGCCAATTTTATGCACCCTCTCAATCTTCAAAATCTTACTGTAAACTTTATCGAGTACTATGAATTTTACAAGATTTGCTTGTGCTTGTCAAGAGCAAAATATACAATATATAGTATTTAATTTCGTACATGGGACAATAAAACCCTATATCTATTATTTAACAATCTTTAAAAAAGCAGGCGGAAAGCACAAAAAAGGGCTGCGGGCCGCATCCTAAAGCCCGCTTTATTCCTCCTTCATTTGCCGCATCCCCCATTCGTACATCCGCTCCAGCGACGGAATCAAATCCAGCCCGTTCTGTGTTATGCGGTATTCCACTTTCGGCGGAATCTGCTGAAACTGCCGGCGGACAATCATGCCGGAAGCCGTCAGTTCCCGAAGGCTCTGGCTGAGCATCATGTCCGTAATGGAGGGAATCTGCTGCTTGATTGCACCGTAGCGCAAATCCTCCCCGCCGCGCAATGCCCACAAAATACGGATTTTCCACTTTCCTCCCACAATGGACAGCGCGTATTCCAGCGGTTCCGACGAGGCGTCTTTCGGAAGCGAGGCCCTTTCTGCCGGTGCCGCCGCCTGCTGCACCTTTTTTTCCCGTTTTTTCTTTTTCTCCTTGTCCTTTTTCATAATGTTTCCTCCCATACCCCTGCCATGCCCGATTCCACGGCTGCGTTGGTTCGGCTCCATCATTAACAAATCGTGAAATTAAGCCTATCATAACACCGCCATGTGGTAAAGTAAATAGGAACTTCGGCGACCGTTTTCCCCTTAATAGAACAAAAAAGGATCTTTTTTCCTTGTCTTAAATC